>JAPOQT010000274.1 GCA_026710525.1 Pseudomonadota bacterium | reverse complement strand
CTCAAAGAGACCTTACAAAATATAATTAGTTTTACTCAAAAATAATCGACTTGTAGTGTGTGTTTTTAAGAAGAGTGAGCAAAAAAAGTTCTATTGTTTCAATATGTTACGTTTTGTTCTAAATTTGAAATGTCAAAGTCAGGAAGAAATCATTTGTCATTTCACTATCATGAAGAAGGCGTGGAAATCCTTGATCATTGATTTGAGTCACCATCTAATGAGGTTACCTCCCCAGGTAAAGCCAGAGCCAAACGTTGTCGTAATTATCAGAGAACCTTTTTTCAGCTTACCACTTTGTCTGGCTTCAACAAAACAAAGTGGCAGACTTGCTGATGTTGTATTGCCAAATTTTTCGATGACACTCACCATTTTTTCAGGTGGTATACCAAGCTTTGTTTTTAATATTTTACTTAAGCGGAGATTTGCTTGGTGAGGTATGATCAGATCAATATCATCAATAGATAGCTTATTTCTGGCCATGAGCTCAGTAACGGTTTTTTCCATATAATAAGAGGCATACTTAAAGACTTGACGACCATCCATATAAGGAGCAGTTTTTTTTGAGTCAATATCATTGTGGCTAATAAATGATGAGTTGTTTGCCTGACAACCAGGTCGAGGTACCATGAGATGAGAAAAACCAGAGCCATCTGAGCCAAGAATATGGTCAAGGAGACCTGATGGTTGCGATTCCCCCAATGTTTTCTTAACCTTTAAGACACAAGCCCCGGCGCCATCACCAAATAATACCGCTGAATTACGGCCATCAAGTGAGTAATCAAGAATTCTGGTTTGCAGATCACTACCAACTACGAGGATATACTGGTAATCAGCCATTTTGCTATAGGCATCGGCAGTGGATAAAGCCCATGCAAAACCCGAGCATTGCCCCCTTAAGTCAATAGCTGGAATAGGACGACACCCAAGTTTATTCTGGATGAGTACCCCTAAACCAGGCATGAAATAATCAGGGGTACAAGTGGCCACAATCATTAAATCAAGATCTTTAGCTCTCAAACCAGCATCTTGCAGCGCATCTCGACACGCTGCTACCGCTAAATCACTCGTACCCTCTGTAACATCAGCCACCCTTCTTTCTGAAATTCCGGTTCTCGTTCGGATCCACTCATCAGTGGTGTCCATAATCGATTCTAGTTCTTGGTTAGTCATGACCTTTTGAGGGACGTAACTGCCAAGACCGACAATCTCAGAAGATGGTGATGCAGAAGAGACCAAAAAACAACCGGTGGCAAATGAAAATCTAGTTTCGTTTAAGGTCCTGAGATCAACTCACGACCATTAGTTCACAAAGAGAAGTTCACGATAACGGGGCAGTGGCCATAGGGAGTCATCAATCATTGTTTCTAGCTTATCAGCCACTTCTCTGGCCTCATCATGTGCTGTCATACCATACTCAACAATGTAGTTGGCTGTTTTGACCAGGTTTCCCGACTCTTCAAGTTCACTTATTTGCTCAATGGTCTTCGCCAGGGCTGTCATTTTAGTCGCCAACTCACCTGTAAGCTCAGAATAACGTAACAGGTAATCTTTTTGGGCATTAGGCACACTGCCAATGGCTTGAGTTGTTTTGTTGACGGCGCTCGCGAGTTGCTTGAGATACTCAGAGGCGGCTGGAAAAACGTAAGTCGTTAGCAGCTCGTGGGCACTTTTGAGTTCAATCATTCTCAGCATAACATAACGTTCCATGGCAATGGACTGTCGGGCTAAAATTTCCTCATCAGAGCCCATAATGCCATACTTTTTAAAGAGGGCCATGTTGTTGGGCTCAATGATCTTAGCTAGGGCTTGAGGAGTGGTTTTGAGATGAGGAAGATTTCGGTTTTCCGCTTCTTTTTTCCATTCGTCAGAGTAACTATCGCCATCAAAATGAATCGCTTTTGACTTGGATAAATTTTGCACAATCACAGCAAGCAGTGATCCTTGCAAAGATTTACCTTGATCAAGCAAAGCCTTTAATTCGCCATTCATTTTTTCTAATGATGCAGTGACCCCGGTGTTGAGATAGGTAATAGGAGTTGAGATGGACTGTGAACTCCCTAAAGCGCGGAATTCAAATTTATTGCCGGTAAAAGCAAATGGTGACGTTCGGTTCCGGTCAGTATTATCCTTATTAATCGATGGGATTTTAACAATATCAAGATTAATCGTATCTTGAGCACCAAAATGGTTAATGCTTTTTTCTTTAGCACCATCCACAAGATCATTGACAACTTTAGAAAGTGTGTGACCTAAAAATACGCTCATAATGCCAGGAGGGGCTTCGTTTGCTCCCATACGGAAATCATTACCAGGCACAGCCACTGCTGCTCTTAGAAGATCACCATGATCATGAACAGCTCTGAGAGATGCGGTTAAAAAGTAGAGGAAACGGAGATTTTCTTCGAGACTATCTCCTGGGTCTAACAGATTAACACCTTGGGACGAAGAAAGTGACCAGTTGAGGTGTTTGCCACTACCATTGAGACCGTTAAACGGTTTTTCATGAAAAAGTACGGTTAAGTTATGACGTCTACTGACTTTTTTGAGTACTGCCATTAGTAGACGGTTGTGATCCGTCGCCATATTAGCACCCTCGTAAATCGGTGCCATTTCATATTGGGATGGAGCGACCTCATTATGTCGGGTTTTAACTGGCACCCCCAAAGTTATGAGCTCTGCTTCCACTTCCATCATCATGTTAATGACCCGAGTATTGATGGTCCCGAAGTAGTGATCATCAAGTTGTTGGCCTTTGTGGGAGGGCGCTCCCAATACGGTTTTCCCAGCTAGTTGCAGATCCGGTCGCAGATGATATAGGGCTGAGTCGATGACAAAGAACTCTTGTTCAGGACCACAGTTAACCTGAACATAAGATGTTGGTTCTCCAAGAAGGTCAAGAGCTACCATGGCCTGTTTGTTAAGAGCTCGTATCGATCTCAATAGGGGAGTTTTGTTGTCAAGTGGTTCTCCGTTGTAGGAGATAAATAGGGAAGGTATCGTTAAGGTTTTGCCGTATTTTGTTTCATTTAAAAACATAAATGATGAAGCATCCCAAATCGTGTAACCCCTAGCTTCAAATGTTGTTCTTTGGCCACCAGAAGGAAATGACGACGCGTCTGGTTCTTGACATATCAGCAATTTGCCATTCAGTTTTTCTATGGGCAGTCCCTCGTCATTAAAGTCTAAGAAGGCATCATGTTTTTCCGCGGTAGACTCAGTTTGAGGTTGAAACCAGTGGGTATAATGGGTGGCGCCCTTTTCCACGGCCCATTGTTTAACGGCTAAAGCTACTCGGTGAGCTACCTCTTGAGTGATAACTTTTCCAGATACGGGATGATTCTTCAAGAGTTTCACATCTGATGCTGGTAGCATTTTAGCCATTTGGGTATAGTTGAAGGTATGACAACCAAAGAGTTCTGAGTTAACTGTGGAGTTTTGCCGCGCTTTATTTTTGGGTACGGAACGCTGGCTAGCTGTTGCTAGTGCTTGATAACGGGCGTACGCTCGAAAACCTGTACTCATCTGAGGACCTCCTAGGGTAAATTGATGTAACACGAACACGACTGAAAAAGTGTGATAAGTCTGAAAACACTGAATCCTGCAGCACCATAGGTCCCCATGAAAACATCCCCTGAAATGACAAAAGATATCTTAAGAATACCTAGGGAAACAAACAAGTAAAAAATACTCCATCACACATGAGAGCAAACATTATTTTGGTTAGGGACACCCCTCCTTGAGATATTTCCACTGTCTACAAGTTATTTGTATAACAACCATATTTTTGTTGCAAGTATTTTTTCACATTCCTGTGTGACGGCTTCATACATAAGTAAGATGGTTAGTCTAAAATTTTCATTTAGTTATTGGCGAGTTATATGGTATAAGCATAACTTGCACAGATGCTATTTGTTTTGAGTCTATTTTTATCACCTTCTATTTACCATGGAGACTGTTATGAAAGGACACGATGATGTCATTAAAGCTCTTAATCTCATTCTTGCTGCAGAGTTAACAGCTATTAACCAGTATTTTCTTCACTCCCGTATTCTCAAAGACAAGGGATATGAAAAATTGGCTCAATTAGAGTATAAGTCTTCTATTGATGAGATGAAACATGCTGATGAGCTTATTCAGAGAATTCTCTATCTTGAAGGATATCCTAATCTTCAAGTTCTCAACAAGCTTCATATTGGTCAAGATGTTGAAGAAATTTTACGATCTGACCTGGCCTTAGAACAACAAGCTGTGGAACGGTTAAAAAAGACTATTGTTACAGCTGAAAAGCACGGTGATTTTATTACTCGAGATCTGATGAGATCTATTTTATCTTCAGAAGAAAGCCATGAGGATTGGTTGTCGACTCAGTTGAGTTTAATGAGTGAGGTTGGTGTGGCTAATTACTTGCAAACCCAAATTATGATGGATGACAGTTATCCTGAGTAACGGTTGGGATGCTGTTATTTATTTTCTAGATCAGTGTTTTACATACGGGCACATACAACACACCCGTGTTTGATGATTGTTCTGGATAACAGACCTGGTTGATGAGATATGGTTCAGGGATAAATTTGCCTAAATGCATGAGTATTGCCAGATGAGATAAATAGCTCTTAACAGGAGAGAGCTTAGCTAAATGAGTGTCATCTAAGGACATGATGGTGTTGTAATGTTCGAATAGTACGAGCCATTTTTCTGGTTCTTTCGTTGTCAGAGCTGGTGTTTCTTGATCCTTTAGTGATGATCTCATGTCAGCCGCTTTTTTAGCCTGTGTATTAGCAAACTGAAGCCCCATGGCCCCACCAGTGGCGAGTAACAAACTCAGTATTAAACGGAATTTACTGAATTTGGTCAACGGTGTGGTCAGCATCAGTTCTCTTCTTGTGCCAAGGGTACCAGCAAAAATGGCGATTATCCCAACAGCGGTGAATTGGTTAGTTTGGTCGAGGGCTTGAACATAATCTGTTACGGTCTTCTGTCTTTGTTTGAGATACGAGAGATCATTGTCTGTTAGGTTAAAGTCATCGATATGACTGAGTAAAAATCGGAGTGGATAGGCTTCGGTGTTGTTCGTCCGGGATCGATCGATAACCGAGTATGGATTAATACAGCTGTTTTCGATGGTGGCGCCAGCAGGATCTCGTGAACACATTTGAAATTCAAGGATAGGCTCGTCACCTGAGAATTCACCAGTGAACTCTAAGGTGAGGATATGGTTCCGATCAATGGCGCCTTTTAGTTGGGATGTCGGTTGAATCCCAAGTGATCCTAACCGACAACTTGCCATGAGCATGATAATACTCATCATGCATAGTTTTGGGTATATTCTAGGGTTCATTTGTTACTTAATTTGTTGTGTGGAAGCCAAGGTAAATCGTCAGTAATACCGCTGTCACACTTCGGCTATTTGTCGTCATTTATTGACTAAAAAATAGGAATTATCCGAACATCCATAGGCACGAACTTTTGCTCCTTTGCTGACAACACTGCTAAGCTAAGGAGATTATTCGGATGATAGTACAACATCAAAAGTCACTGTTTTACTTTGTTCAGAGAGACATGTTGCCGGCAGATTGTCTGCAGTATATGTGGTCGGTGGAGTGGTTGTCTCAACACAACAGCGTTTTTCAGTCATTTCCAGTGTCTCGCCAGCTAAAGCCTCTGGTTGAATATTTGTGCCCTCAAGGAGATTACTTACGTGAGCTTTACTGTCACGAATATCCATATCAGAGATGACAATTTTCTTCGTGTTGTTATCAGGTAAACCAGCCGTAACTTCTTTGAGAACACAGGTTAGATTAACTGCCGGTATAATTCGTTGAATCCTTGGTACCAAACTAGCGATAGGATCTGTGTCTGTTAAATCATGGGCAAGTCTAGCTCCACGATCAGATACATTGGTGACATGGGTTAGTGCCTGCTTGAGAATACCATCGAATTGAGCATATGTCTTAATTGGGCCAACACTATCAGTAGATGTTGTGTTACGTAAGCTGGCAAACAGCTTAATACGTTCATGAAACTTCAGAGAATTTAACTCCTGAACAATTTCTTCGGTTCGCAGAGTTTGTTTAGTGGGATCGAGTCGATTAGCCACACGACAGTGAGGTGCGTTTGTCGGAAAACATAACCAACTTGGTTCATCTGCGACGAGTAAAATAGCGTAGATTTTCTCTTGGCCGTTTGGTTGTTTTCGGTATTCTTTAATCAGTTGAATAGCTTTCCACATGGCATTGAGACCTGCCTCGTCTCCGCCTCGGTCATCAAAATACCCTGCAATCAGATTGAATCCTGCTATGAGTTTCTGTTTAGTATTGTGGGGACCACTGACTGGTAGTAGGTTATGCTTAAATGGTATTAAAGTAATGCGAGGACGGTATTGTTTTCCCAGTAACTGGCCCATTAACTCAAGTAAGGCAGTTTTGGTAGCAGCAAAATTAGAGTGTGTCATTGAACCGGTAACATCGAGTAATACAAAGAAATCAATAGAGACATCAACGGTTTCGGTTGTGCCATCAATGCGCTGTGTGCTGACTAATTCAAATTTTGTTGGCACTGTTTGAGCTGTTTCTTCAATTTCAATGGGCACTTCTGACTGACCATCACCATCTTTATCTCGACTGGCGATTCCTTTGCCTTTATCTTTTTCATCAGTCATAGCATCTTCAACTTTGACTGGCACCGCATTATATGAGGCGAGTATTTCTTTGTTTTTGGTCTCTCCCGAGTACTGGTACACTGTATCACCATCAAGACTATCTTCTGCACAATGGAGGAAGGCGAGCCCCAAAAAACATATTAAAATAGTATTAATCAGAGTATTATGATTCATATTTTGTCCAACCTGTCTAACATGATGTGGGCTTCAGCTCAGTAAAATTCTACTCAGAACTATACCCATATAGGTGTAGCGTCAGTGATGATAAAAAATGCAACAGATGTAAATTTTGTTTTAATGTTAGCTAATTACGCACCATAGTCATAAACCCATGGTATATCCAGGGAGCTATCACCTGGGAACTGACATAGTTGATTTGATCCAGTCCATGTGAGGTGCGATATTCACAGCTATCCAAACATCATAACAGCTATTCTGCGAAGAGATTCCTACTGTTTTATTGATGCCCTTCGTGATGAGGGCAACAATCTTACCGTTTTGGATGATAGGGCTGCCTGAATCACCTGAGCAGGCAACTTGACCAGAGGGTGACTCAGTGGCATGATGACTTTTCAGAATCAAGAGTTCAGGACGTTCTTGGATAGTGAGAAAAATATTTTCGATCCGTTGTCTGGCTTCATATGTACTTATATTGGCATTTGAATGACGTTGAGATGTCTGAGCCAAAAGATCCATATCAAACAAATTTCTCAAGGGAGAGCGGATAATACTCACTTGCCCCATGGAGTAATGAAAATAAGAAGAATCTGTCGGATTTCTCTTGGCGTTAAAGACATAAATATCCCTCTGACTATTCATGGTGCCTACGACTCCCTTGGCTGTGACATCGCGATCGGTAAGGGTGGTTTTAATGATAGCAATATCATAAATAAGAAAATCAAGCCAAGTTTTTCGGGAGATAAATTCTTTTTTTACCACAGCTGATAGCACTGTCATATTGTCCGCCACCTTTCCTTTTAATCGGATTATTTTGGGTCAGGAGTCTGAAATTTTAAGTAGTTGACTTTTCTCTCCTATCACACAAATGGCCAGCTGTAAAGAAATATAAACCTATTCACCGAGCGTAAGCACCTTTACAAATTCTTGTTGCCGGGAAGAAAAACTCGAGAAAAAAACCAGGGAGTTCTTGAAATAGATAGTGGTTCTTATCAAGGGCAAAAAATGGTTGCCACGACAGCAAATAGATAGCTGAGGGTACTAACCAGAAAAGTAACCTTTTAAAGGTATGAAAGTGTGGCATGAAATGGTGTTTATTTGACGAAATATTAGGGAAAATAGGGCAATTTTTGTTGCCTTGCAGCCAAGCTGGAATAATAACATAAACTGTGACTCATAACCAGTAAAAAATATGATTTTAGCCATGATGATAAACTCAAGTAACTAGTCCTGGGGATAAAACCAAGTCATCGCCTTGTATGGCTATATTTCCTCGATTCAATAAAAAAATTGAAAATGATACTTAGAAAATAGCTGTGAACTGCCGAAACAACATTGTTTCACTAAGGAGTGAGTACTCACTCAGGTTAATTCAAGGCAAGATTATAACGAAAGAAAGGGGCACTGACTTGTGAATACGAAGGTATTGTGTGTCACTATTTTTATATATATCACAAGTGTGAGCTTAAGTAGTTGTCGGTTGTTATCTCTTGAGACATCCCAGGAAAAACCCCAACTGAAACAGCTCTCAGATAAAAAACTAGATTTTTTTCTGGCTTACTCTGAAGACAATGGCTTATATCAATTTTTGACTTGTGATGCCAAAGAAATGACCGGTTTTTGGCAAAGTCAGTCTGTGTTTAATACCAAACAAATAC
The DNA here is from genome assembly GCA_026710525.1 of Pseudomonadota bacterium. Classification (GTDB taxonomy): domain Bacteria; phylum Bdellovibrionota_B; class Oligoflexia; order Oligoflexales; family Bin106; genus Bin106. The sequence continues at coordinate 7,503 of JAPOQT010000274.1, read as the reverse complement.
CACCATATTGTGTGAATGCTTATTTAGGTCAACCGAGAAAAGTGAGTTGTGCCAGTTACGGTGTTATCCAACCATTATGCGCTCAACTTCAGCCCTTCAAACAACACTGTGAGAATCCAGAGATCAATCGGATGCCGAGCCAACTTGAGGGCTATCATTGCTCTGACCTTGAAATTTACGAAAGTCAATGCCCAAGTGTGATGTCAAGGTACCATTATCAGTGTCACTCGTGGTATCAAGCTTATAGGCAGTGTTTAGACTCTGATGGCGAATTTCAAGTTTGTCAAACATTTCGAGAGCTTGATAGGGAGCGTCCACCATTTTCTCTAGGTGATCCTACATTTAATAACACCCATCAAATCATTGCTGATCATTTTTTTGCCCAGGAAAAACAACGAGAACTGATCAAATCAAAAACATCATCAGTGGCTTATTTTGGCTCCGGAGCATCCTTTGCCCTCCTCCACAATGATTTTGGTAAAAACTTTTTGCAGCTGCTACCAAATTATTTGCACTGGAAAAATTGGAGCGTTGGTTTACCAGGAATGAGGTTGCATTTTAAAAGTTTCGTTGCTTTTCTATCGGCATCTTCTCTTAGTTTGCCAGGCTTCACCCCTGGAGCTGAAAGTTTTTTTCATGCATTTAATGCTTCACCATACTCTGGCTGTATTGATGAAGCAGCCCAATTAGCCTACGCCCGGCTCCGCAAGTCCTTAGGCCATAATGAGGGAACCCCATTAAACAGGAAGTATTCTCTCCAATCAAGGGAGTACTTTCATCAAGAGCTGAGAAATCTCCCTGTACCTGTTGCTTTAGGTTATACTTCCCAGCTTGTTATCGCTAAGTTGAGTCAAGACTTTCATCCAGGAGTCAAATTTTCCAGCTTACTGATCATTCCTTTTCTGTCAGCATTTTATATCCATCAGTCAGAGAAAAACCTGGTATCAACTCAATTAGCACAGAAGTTTAATAAGATACTGAATCCCATATCCCAAGGGGGGTCATCAGAGCAAGTGAGTGAGCTAAAACCGATGATTAACCTATTTGCGAAACTATTACTCATGACCTCCCATGCTAATCTGAGCAACCTTGACCAATTTTGTTATCCTGAAAAAGTGGCGAACAACTCATATGAAGCCGCCTGTCATCCGGTATTTGATCAACAAGATGATCGGCTACGTCAACTCATTGTTCAAGCAACACAACCAGATAGTGCTAATCCTTTGCCAGGGTCTTGTGCCACCATGATGAAGGAGATCAAACGCAGAGGATTATAAACAGAGTTAAGTCAGTGGTGACGAGAGCATGAGAATGGTAAAGATGACCACTGTGAGGATAGCGGTGCCAAAGAACAGGAATTTCAGCAAGCGTGGCTCACTCTCTAAATGCATATATGAGCCCACAACTAAAACGAGTTTCACCAATGACAATGCACCAAGAAAAGGGTACATGATAACCGGGTTGTCTCTGATTGTTTCTATTTTGAAGACAAAGTATTCAATCAGGGTGAGAATCACCAAGACAACACAAATGATTAGGTATTTTTTTGTTATGGGCGATAATTTTTTGTCATGTGAGCTGATGTCTGAACGGGGCATAACAAACGTCTCCTTATAGATAAATATAGAGATAGACAACAGTGAAAATGACAATCCAGACAACATCAACAAAATGCCAATATAAACCAGCTATTTCGACGGACACAGGGGAGAACCAACGATCTCCTCGTATGAGTGAGGTAATACCTATGGTTGATAACCATAGGGTGCCTACCAGGACATGGAGTCCGTGGCAACCTGTGAGGAGAAAAAAGCTTGAAGCAAATAAGTTGGTGGTAAAACCAAAGTCATTATGCAGAAAGTGAGAGAATTCATAATACTGAAAACCAAGGAAGATCAAGCCACCTAAGGCGACGAGAAAGGTCCAGAACTGAAATGGTCGTAAGGCTCGATTTTTGCATGCCTGTAATGCTAGAACCATGGCTACTGAGCTCATTAGCAAGACAAATGTGGACCAGGTGGTAATTTCAATATCAAATACATCAATGCCACCAGGTGTGCCTGGTTTAACGCTTTTTTTATGAATGAGAAAGTTGGTAATCAGAGTGCCGAATAAGAAACACTCACTGATGATCAAAATCCACATACCTAATTTACGATCATCAACTCCTGTGTTGGTTTGTTTATGATGATGGACTACCTCAGTTGGATGCACGGTCGTGATTTTCCTATAAATGGTTAAATAATGAAGGTTGATGGGTTACGGAGTTTCATAGGACCAGCCATAAGCAGCAATAATAATCACCAAAGCACCAAAGCCACTAATATAAATACCCGTTGTGCTAAAGAAAAACCCCGTTGCTAGTAGGGTAACACCAATAGCAAGAACCAGAGGCCAAAAACTTGGGTTCGGTAAATGGGGAGGAGAGTCAGGTTGTGTCGGTTGGTATGGTGGGCTAACTTTTTTACCATCAACGTATTTTTGATGCCACCAATCATCTACCTGATTGACATGAGGTGCTGCCGCAAAATTATACTCTGGAGGGGGACTTTCTAAAGACCATTCTAAGGTACGACCATCCCATGGGTCAGGACCAGATTTTTGACCACGTAACAGAGAATATATGACATTAAAGGCAAAAAGTAAGGCGCCAACGGCGGTAATATAAGCTCCTATGGAACTGACGATATTCCAAAATTCCCAACCCTGATCAGGGGCATAGGTAAAGTTTCTTCTTGGCATGCCTTGTAGTCCTAAAAAATGCATCGGGAAAAACGTTAGATTGAAGCCGATCATATAAAGCCAGAATTGCCACCGACCAAGGCGCTCTGATAACAATCGACCAAAAAATTTCGGAAACCAATAATAAATGCCACCAAAAAGTCCCATAACAGCACCACCATAGAGCACGTAGTGAAAATGAGCCACCACAAAATAGGTGTCGTGTTGATGGTAATCAATAGGTGGTGAGGCATGCATGATGCCTGACAAACCGCCGATGGTGAACATAGCCACAAAAGAAATGGCAAATAAGTGAGCCGTGGTAAAGCGAATTTGGCCACCCCATAACGTCGAAATCCAGTTAAAGATTTTCATCCCCGTTGGTACCGAGATCATCATGGTGGCCAGAGAGAAAAAGGTGGATGCCCAAGGACCTAGACCAGTGGTAAACATATGGTGTGCCCAGACGGCAAAACCAAGGAAGCCAATAGCTGTTACCGAATACACCATCACCGGATAGCCAAACAGGGGTTTGCGGGAAAACACAGGGATAATTTCTGAAACGATGCCCATCGCTGGCAGGATTAATATATAGACTTCAGGATGACCAAAGATCCAAAAAAGATGTTGCCACATTACCACAGAACCACCCAGTCCTGGATCAAAAAAACCGGTACCAAAGGTACGATCAGCTGTGATCATAACAAGGGCAATAGTAATCACCGGTAGCGACAGGAATAAGAGGACTTGGGTGATCATAGATGCCCAGATAAAAATAGGCATTTTCAGTAAACTCATTCCTTTACAACGCATATTGAGAATGGTCACAAAGAAGTTGATAGAAGAAATGAGGGATGCCAAACCCACGATTTGAATTCCCAAAATCCAAAAGTCGACAGAATGATCTGGTGTGTAAGTTTTTGAGGTAAGATTCGCATAAGCAAACCAACCTACTTGGGGAACTTGACCAGCGATAAAGGAGTAGTTAAGGAGTAGACCACCAAATAAAAAAACCCAAAAACTGAGGGCATTCATCCGTGGATAAGCCACATCAGGAGCGCCAATCATCAGGGGAATCATAAAGTTAAAAAAAGCAGAGATCAAAGGCATTAAAAACAGAAATATCATGGTGGTGCCATGCATAGTGACCAAGCCGTTATAGGTTTGGGCTGAGATTAGCTCAAGATTAGGTAAAATCAGTTGGGTTCGCATGAGCAAAGCTTCAATACCACCAAAAATTAAGAAGAAGAAGGCAGAAGCACCATAGAGAATGCCGATTTTTTTATGATCAACGGTGGTTAACCAGCTGAGAATTCCTGTTTTGGGAAGGTAGGTTGCCATAGCAATTCCTGATGCTAAATGTAAGGTTTAGGTTATAAGTTAGTCTTTGTTTTTAGCTGTTGAGAACTGAATATACGCTGATACATCATCAATTTGTTGGTCAGTGAGTTGTAGGTCAGGCATTAAGGAGCCAGGTTTAAACCGTAACGGGTTTTTAAGCCAGGCTTTCAGATTAGCCATGTTGTTTTTTCTCGTGACTGCCGCGAGGGTTTTCCGGTCACCAAAGTTAGAAAGGTCAGGTCCTATTTTTTCGCTCGGTAAATTAGCTGATGGTGTACCGGCAATGGTATGACAAGCAATACAGAGATTAAACACTTCCTCTCCCCTTTTTTCACTAGCCGTTGTGACAACGGGTGGTTGATTATGGGACTTAATAAAGTCTTGAAAAGCTTCTTGACTGCGAATCACAGCTTGAAAGCGCATCAATGCGTGTGATAAGCCACAAAGTTCCATACACTGACCCATGTAATAATCGCCTTCAGGACCGCTGTTCGATTTGAGCGCCGGCGTGACATAGGTTAATTTATTGACTTTGCCTGGAATAGCATCGAGTTTACCACCAAATCTTGGAATATAGAAGCTATGGATCACATCCGCCGAGGTAATAGAAAAGACGACGGGGGTGTTTTCAGGGAGAATGAGTTCATTAGCTGTGATCACACCGAAATCAGTGTAAACAAATTTCCACCACCATTGGTATCCAACAACCTCAATACGTAACGCATTTTTATCTTGTAAATTAGCTTTCACTGCTTTGTCTTGGCGAAATATTGACTGCCAAGTAGGCACAGCAATGAGGCTCAAGAGGATCAGGGGAATAACGGTCCAGATAATTTCCAGGATATAGTTACCTTTGACCTGTTTCGGTAACTCTTGTTCTTCTCCCGTGGCCCGAAAGCGAAAAAGAACGTAGAGAATGGGTATGGACACACAGAGAAAAACGATGAGGGCAATAATTGTGGTGATCCCATAAACATGGAGGATCTCTTTACCCCAATCGGTGATACCCACCAAGGTGTACATAGGAGACTTCGATAACTCAGGGGATAACGATAAAGGAGCATCATCAAAATAACCCTTGCCCACGTCTTTAGCTAAGGCATAGGAATTCCAGAAGATGATTCCCAGAGTCAAAATTGACTTTGATAGGCGGCTGTTTAGTAGGTGTAGAAAATTTCTCATGACTCTAATAAAAACTAAGATAAATAAGAAATAAACAGTGTCAATAACAAATATGAGAGACTGGGTGGTGCTGATGATAAAACCGGAAGCTGTCTTACAATTTTGCTTGATGGTAAAGGGCTAATCGGAACTCGGTCACGTTTGACTGTGTTGAGACATTTTTTAAGTGGTCAATTGCTTGCTATCATTAATATCTTGATTATTTGCTTTGGTGTATCTTACTTTCTTTCCTTTTGATCCTGATTGTGAATCACCATCCTTTTGGGAGCTGTCGCCATCGCTCCAACGATAACCGATGCGAGAAGGTTTTTTTTCTTTGGCAAGATAGTAGGATACATTGGACAAGGCAATGGGCAGGTTAATGGTTTTAATACCTGCTTCAGCCATTTTCTCAGTGGCTTTCTGGTGTTTAATTTTCTGGTTAACTCCCTCGACGAGGACCTTTTGTTTGACGAGATCAATCGAGAGAACTTTACCGGTTTTGCCAAGATCAGCACCCGCTAATACAATCACCTCGTCTCCGACACGAAGCCGACACTTTGTGTGATCACATTTGGTTTGAGAAGAACGATGTTTAAATAAACTGCGAGTCATGAGGAACCTTTCTTATTAGAAGTATGTGGAGAGTTCTCGGTATTATAACCTGAAATGAGACTAAAAATGCTAGGACTTATCAGGTCATGGTTATTTTGTTATGGGGACTTGGTTGGTTCATGTGAGATAGCCATTCTGTGGATCACTAGGGGAGTAGCAGCTTGGGCTTAACATTAAAGTCAATTTGACCAGTGATCACAATATTAACACCCCGGACAAGTAAGACCACAAGACTAGTGATCTCAACACGCCGACTCTAATTTAGACAATTCTATAAAAATTTCAACATGAAATCAAATATGATCAGAATTTTCATTGCGGCCACTTTGCTCCTGGTATGTTAATTGAACTGATTCTGATGGTGGCAATATGATCATCATGACAGCTCATATTCATGGGGAGAAAATATGAGATGATCTTCGTAAAATCACCATGGGTGAGTTATTTCATGCTAATATTTATACCAGAGACAGGCACGGAGACATAGGTTAAATGAGGATCAGTATGAATGTCAGTTGCAGGATTCTATGCCATTTGTGAATAACTTCCTCGAAGGTCTCCTAAAAAAAGCTCAGGGTCGTAGAGGAGGTTGGATCTTATTTTGGGTGGCTTTTTTTGAAAGTACCGTCTTAATTTTTCCGATTGAAATCGCGATTATTGCCCTGCAAGGGGTATCGAAATATCGTTGGTATATTTTAGCTCTTATTGCGACTATTGGCTCCGTCTTGGGTGGGGTGAGTGGTTATTTTTTGGGGGTTTTTGCTTGGGAGTCGTTTGCCATTCCTTTGCTCGAATTATTGGGAGTCAATTTTTCAGTTATTGACGGTCGACAAGATATTGCGATACCGAGTTATATTTACGAAACCTTTGCTTTTTTATCTGAGCCCTATCTTTTTCAAGCCTATGCCGCTTGGAGTTCTTGGATAGTGGTATTTTTTGCCCTCACTCCTTTTCCGTTTCGCTTAGTCACCATGACTTCAGGCGCAGCAGGCACCCATCTTGGTATTTTTATTCTCGCCGTCTTTTTGGCTAGAGGGCTACGTTTTTTCATTGTTTCTTGGCTAGCTGAAAAATTTTCTGATCACATTTTTCATTATCTTAAGCGTTACAGCCTTCTGGTGTTTTTAATACTGATGACTATGGTCCTTGTTTTTATCTTGTGGAAATTTTTAGGTAAGGTATAATGCAGTTTCATCAGACCCGGTTAGGGTATAATCTTGTGAGGGTGGTGGTGTTAAGTTTGTCTGTTTGGCAGACGACAAGGCGAGTAGCCAGAACAAGTACCCAAAGAAGTTGTTAACAATCCTTGCTAGGATGGCTTTTGTATACCGTAAGAGGTCTGTTGATTGTTCTATGACATATGCGGGGGAGTAGTTAAGTTGGTTATAACGCCGGCCTGTCACGCCGGAGGCCGCGGGTTCGAGTCCCGTCTCTCCCGCCATTTTATTTGGCATCAACCACATTAAGTTACCCTTAATTGGTTTTCCATCATACCTCACCTTGATCCTTCCTGTTACTACTAGTCTTAAAGAGGTATTCTGATTTATGCATGTGGTGGAATTTTCAGAGGTAAGTTTTAGTTATGATTCAGCAAAAAAGATTCTTGATAATGTGTCTTTTACTCTAGATTATAATGAAAACTTGAGTCTGATGGGGTTGAGTGGT
>JAPOQT010000273.1 GCA_026710525.1 Pseudomonadota bacterium | reverse complement strand
AGTCTTACTGAAATCGAAAAACTCGCCCTCACCCCGACGATTGTATACTCTGGCAAACGTTTGATGACAGAGAAAATAGCTCGTCTCCTCGCTGTTCGTATGCCACCCCTATCAAATGAACAACAAACTAGGGTTAAGCAAGCCTTTCGACAAATACTGATCGATCATCATGGCGATAATCTGATTCAAAAATCTTATCAAAAACACATTGAAAACACGGGTATTGCTTTTCATCACTCTGGCTTACCACCTCCGATTCGCGCCTCGATTGAAGCTTTACTCAAAAAGGGAATTCTCAGAATTTGTGTCGCCACATCTGGACTAAGTTTAGGCATCAATTTTTCCGTAAAATCAACCATGATTGCTGACCTCCAAAGACCAGGTGACCAAGGCATCACCCTGTACAGCGCTTCTGATATTTTACAAATGACAGGTCGAGCTGGCCGCAGGGGTAAGGACCTCAAAGGATACTCACTATGGCCATCCCTTGGCTATTTTTTAGCTATGGCTAAAACTCGTCGCAACCCCATCTACCCTAGGCTGAAGCATGATGCCACCACCTTCTTAGGCCTTGTTGATAAAGGTTACTCCCTAGCAACAACCCAAGAACTGTACCAAAAAAGCTTTGATCAATATCAAAAACCATCGTCACGGGTACAACTGTTGAGTTATCCCGTCCTCGAAGAACATTTTGTGTCTGGTCGTGAATTAAAACACAAAAGCCCCTTATGTGCCAACCAGTCTCCAGCCCACGCCTATAGTCGTTATATTAGGTCGCAACCAAGTGTTTGTCGTCAATGCTTTTTGAGATCTAACTGCCATCATTTTATTAGCCGCAGCTACCAAGACCCCCTTGCGAAACTACATTTACATCTCCATAAAATTGGCGCTATTGGCTCTGATGATCAACTCACAGATTATGGCAAAATAGCTAAATACCTCCCCCACTCAGGTGGTCTTTATTTAGCAAAGTTAATCTCCTCACAAACAGTTACCTTACATGACCTAGTTGAGCTCATGGCTTGCTTCAGTCTTGCCCACTATAAGTCACCCACTGTCAGCCTCACCTATGAGCCCAGGTTTCATAAACACAAAGTCCTACGCGCCATCCACTTTCTCTATCCTGAACAGTTATTTTCTCATCTATATGAAACCAATACGAGAGCACGCCATCAAATGAGTAAGACGGCCCCACAAACCCAATATATTGAATTTCACCCTGATGCGGGTTATTTGATCCAACTCTGGACCAGCGGTATATCATGGCAACAAATCACAAGAGAAGTGACTACTGCTTATTTTGCTGAAGGTGATTTGTTTTCTTTATTCTATAAAGTCTCGAATTACTTGCAATCTGTTCATAAGGCCCATCTTGGTGATTTAAGTGATGAGGCACTAAGACTACGAGAGTATATTCTCAGACCGCCCCTTGACTACAGCTATCAAGCAACAAGTAACAGCAACTAAAATATGGTCCACTCCACCGGCGTTTGTTGTTTTTTTACTTTGTTACAATCATGACAAGAGACAGCCAGGTTCCCCATAGTAGAACGACCACCACGAGACAGGGGCACTATGTGATCCATAGTGGCTTCTGGTACGGTGAGTGTTTTGGCACAATAAAAACACTTTTTTTCTCGCATAATCTTACTACGCCATTTTCGGGATTTTCTGATCAAATATGCTTTCTTTTTCTCTGCTTTAATATGTTTTTCTTTCGCTTGAGCATCGATAAAATAACCACCGTCTCCTTGTGATATCCTTTGGGGGTCTCTCATGGTTCTTTTGAGTCGTTGTTGTTTCGTGTTTTTCATGGCTTCCCTCAAAATATTGTGAGCAGATAAATCATGATAAACTGTATCGTCTACTTACAAAAGTTGAGACAAACAGTAAATATGACTTTCCATGGCAACCATTTGAGCAAGGATATATTTCGTGATAAACAACCATGCCAAAGTTCCCCAGAAAAACGATTTCTTCGTTTCGTTCCTTGTAACCGTAGTGCTACCCGTGATCATACTCATGAAGTTAAGTGGCGACGAACAGCTTGGTGCCTGGCCAGCCTTTGCTCTAGCTCTGTCCTTGCCTATTATCTATTTTCTGATAAATCTTGTCAAACAAGGTGGTGTGCACTGGCTTGCCTTATGTGGTTTTATTAATGTGCTTCTGACTGGCGGATTAGGTGCTTTACAACTTGAAGGTATTTGGTTTGCAGCAAAAGAGGCCGCTATTCCTTTAATCATCGGTGTGGTGATCCTTGTGCTTCGTTACAAGACAACTCTTATCCAACAACTGTTTCTCCATAGTACTCTGTTTAATGTGGAGTTAATCACCCAGTCGATTGCTAGCCGAAATTGCCACCAAGCTTTTGCCAAACTGGTCAGCCAAGTGAGTTACGTGCTAGCCTCAAGTTTTTTCGTTTCAAGTGTTCTCAATTTCATCCTAGCCTACATGATCTTACAAAGTCCTGTGGGCACAAGTGAGTTTAATCAAGAACTTGCTTATATGCAGCTTCTCAGTTATCCCGTGATCGTACTACCCTCTTTGCTCATTGCCACCATCAGTATCTTCTGGCTGATCAGAGGAATCACTCATCTCACTGGTTATAAATTTCAAGATCTGCTCGCAGAAAACAGCAAAGATTAAACATTTTTCTTGCCTTTCTCAATGAGAAAGATCGATATAATAAAGACAAAAAAACCGAGAAAAACACCACAAATCAGGGGCAGTGACGAGGTTAATCCTTTGGTTAAAAACCAAAAACCTACCCCGCCGAAAATCATCACCAACCATTTCATTAACATCAGTTGTCCAGCAAGGGATCTTGGTTTTTTTCTCTTGTTCGTTTTCCCCGTGCTGCCATCGTCTTGGGCCTTTGTTTGATCTTGGCTTAACGGCTTAGAATGGATCGCAAAATAATAACTAAAGGCAAGCAAATCAAGGGTGACTATAGTCCAAACAAAGCCAATCAGTAGGGTACTATAGCTCAGTAACTGAGTACTAGTGTGACTGGAATTCAGCAAATAAACAGCCATATTAATACCGGCGACGATAACAACACTCACCGTTTGCAAAGCAATGATTGATTTCAACATAGCCCGTCTCTCCTAAAAACGTTACGAGATCTATGATCAATAAAAATACAACTGAACATGATCCCTTTCATCACCATTAACCGAGAGTCCTGGTGGCATCAAGATCAATAACCCAGCAGCACCCCTGTGCCATACATTTCGCCATCATGCCACATGGGTATCACAGATATTCCCAAAGAGCAACCCTCAACCCTAATACCGGACTTAATATGGCAAGACAAACTAACTATATTTAAAATATTAATTGATTTGTTATTGCATATTGAATATTTTTTTGCATAATACATGGGAGTGTGAATATTAGTGTTATTCACGACTTAGTAACTTATCAGTTATATTTAATTAAATATGAAAAAATTTTTATTGCCCCTCGTCGGTGCTTTACTCTCATTCCTTACCCTTATAACCCCAAAAAACCCGACTTACGCTGGTGAACACGCCGTAACACTGGCCCAGGAAATGGGCAGGCAAAGCATTACCCATCATCCACTCGCCACAGGTAACTTACCATTAACCTTAGACCAACGGATAACTCTCTATCAAAGTGCCGGTTTAGCACTGCCAGGGGTGGTAGCAGCCCATCAAGGGTCCTCCCTATTCCATAACCCTCTTCTGCCTCGTGGTTGGGAGAAACAGATTCTCTCTCAGGTAAAAAAATATGCGCCCTGGTTAATTGGGCTTGGTACCTTAGGAATATACTTAGCTAACCAGTGGAACACCCAGTCCTCTTTATGGCCCTTAGCTATGAGTGGCGATCCAGGGTTTGAAAAAGAGGGCTTCTCTCAGCCATCGAGGGAGCTCACAGGTGATGAGCTAAACCCTGTGACAAGTGAACAGCTACTTCCTAAGAATAAACCTGCTGTTTTCTTACCATTAGAACGTGATGAAGCACCCTCACCCTCCTTTGAGGGTCCATCACAAGATCGTGACTCATATCATTCTATCTGGATACGACAAAGACTTGCTCGCTTAGAACGAGAATACGAAACTATATCTTCATCACAATTACGACTGGCATTAAAATCCTACGTTGATCCTCCTTATCTTGCGGCTGTTGAGCCAAAATCTTTTCTGAATCAAATGTATCAATCTTTTGTCACTAAAAACATTGAGGAGGCTGCTTGCAGAATACCAAGTGACCTAAGACGAAAATATATTTTTCATCGTAGGATTATACTCAAAGATACAAGAAAATTAGCTGACTTTTCTATTGTTCTTGACTGCAAAATCAGTCTTTTACGTCAAGACTGGGCCATGGTCACCCATCTTCTAAGACAGTACCGCCCCCCAGAACAACAAACCTCACAGAATCCGGAGCTGGCATCACATCTGGCGCCATCACCTCGATTAGATACCCGCCCTAAGTATGTGCGTCAGACAGAACTCACCTTCGACGAACTCAAAGAAAACTATTTCAAGCTCACCGATGATGAACTCCGCTCCCTACTCAAAGACCTGGTGAATGAAGAGGTTTTAGAGGTCATCAACAAAAGCAATCTTAATAATTATCTGAATGGCGTCCTTACTCCGTCTGGTTGGGCGATATTTCTCAAGGATATTCTGCATCTCAGCGTCTACTCGCAGCAAACCAGTCAGGTAAGAACATCCTCTGATAGTAAACAAAAGCTGATCCTTGATCTGCTGCAGTTTATTTCAATAGAACGATTAGAGAGTACCTGGCTCAGTGACTATATTAAAGAAATAGCAGGTTTTATGAGCCAATTAGATGCCATCCAAGTTGAGCCGGTGATGAACTACTATTATATCGACCCCTCCCATAGCGAGGAGCTAATCAAGATTCTCAACAACCTATATCAATCTTACTTGAACGAGATCTCAACCATCAAGACTATTATCTTGTATAAACAAATCACCAGAAGTTCTGTTTATTCCTATGCGCGAATTCTCGCTCATTTTGATCTACCAAACAAAGTACCAACCAATCGCCCGGTATTCCAAAGACGAACTATTCGCTCTTCTACCAGGGAGTTAGTAGCAAAAGAGATTTTGTTTTCTTCTGCGGCACTGCCAAAAATATTTGGTTCAAAAGATAAATTGAAAAAAAATCAAGAACAATGGTTAAAGGCCATCCAATCAGCAGAACAGAAAGATGAAGTATCCGACTACCGCTGGCATTATACATCTCATTACTATCTACCCACTCGTATAGAACATTTTCTTACTTCCTTGGCCGTTAATAACTCACAAGAGCAAGAAATCAATAAAATATTACTACTGACTGCCATGCATATGCCACATATGAATGATCAAAATTTAAGCCTGTTGTTAGACCTTACGCCAGCTGAAATTCAGCAAAAATCACAGCAACTATTTAGCCTATGGCAACAACAAGATGTTATTCACAGCATCTTTCCCGCTCAACTAACTGAACTTGAAAATCGCTTTTACCGTTTATCAACAACCCAGTGGCATCAAATCGGTGATCTCTTTGGTGTGAGTCGGACAAAAACCGTCGAATTTTCTGAAAAAACGAGAAACTTTATCGATAGATATTTAATGCATAATTCCATGAAACATCATCTTTTTTTCACTTTTGTTCTCAAAATGGAAGTTAGTTCACCACTGGTTAAGCAGCAGCTTTTTAAGCTTTACAATCGGGGAGAAGAATATTTGAGTTTTACCCGGTCAATAAAAAACTATATCAGATTTCTGAAAATCAGTTTCCAACATGTTGTCCTAGATTCCCTCATCGATAAACCTCGGCAAACTAGGGGGGACTTCTATCAGGATAGAGTCATTTTCCACCAGCATCTCGTCGAGATATATCAGGGGTTAACTCCGGCAGAAATAAAAAAATTAGCCCACAAATGGGGCCATCGTAACCAGGAAGACATCGAGCTTTTTCGCCTGCGTCTCGACAATCTTGCTAACTATCTCATGAAAAATAATCAGCAAAATTTTGATATTCTGGTAAGTCGTGTTCTCAAGTTAATGCCAGTAGCTATGAAGCACTTATCCTATGAGGAAAGTAAGGAAATTGGTGGTGCTATTTTCTCAAGAGAACAAAAACTCATTAAATGCTTTGATAGTTTTCTTGGCTCCCTTGATCAAGACCAAACGTTCCAGCAATTTACTGCTGAAATATCAGGTTGTATGATCAAATAGTCTGCCAACAAGCTTGTTATCTTGTGGCTAGTGGTGAAATACCAATGAGATCAGGCTCCTCATCACTGAGTAAACGGCGGTAAGCCTCCCAAGCTACTAAATTGAGCCAGGTGGGATAGCTATGACCTTCAGCTACCAGTTGAGAATAACTGAGGGCATAACCGTGAAGCTTAGCACCATCTTTGTGATCATGGGTTTTTTAAAAAAACCCCCTAAAAACCTAAAAAAAAAATAAAAAATTTAGTGGGTAAAAAAAAAATGTAAGAGGGTTTTTTTTTTTTTTTTTTTTCTGATTTTTTATCTGTT
>JAPOQT010000272.1 GCA_026710525.1 Pseudomonadota bacterium | reverse complement strand
TTATTGTTGGCAGCAGTAGTATGTGGATAACCTTGAGTATTCGGCAGGTAATTAGCGGGAAAAGAACTCGTTCTTTGGCCAGTGATCTCTTCGTAACCTTTGGTGGTGGAAAAGCCTGGCTCATATTTTGGCTGAGACACAGGACCTGGATCCTTAGTCGGGAGATTATCCACATCCACAGGGATAAAATACTTACCGTCTTTTAGGGTTGCTGACAACTTACCGGTCTTAATGCGACGACGAATCGTCATATCTGAAATATTATAAGCACGAGCATATTCCACGATGGATAGCCATTGTTGTGCCACACTAAATTCTCCTAAAATTGACACCCTCAAAACAGTTGTACTTAACCTTACCAATTACATTTTCTCGTACCACTTCTCAGAGAAATCATCACCAGATGACAAAGAAACAGTAAGTGAAAAGGTAACTAGTTATTATTATACAGCTTAACTTAGCTGAGAGGGTAGGAATAGATGTTGAGTTTTCCTAGTTTGCTGAAACCTGGGTTGTATCAACCGTTTGTTTAGCCAGTTTTCTTCTTCTTAAACTTTCAAGAATCAAAGCGTCAGTAATAAAAAGTGTGGCACCAAAGGTAATACAAATATCAGCCACATTAAAATTTGGAAAGGCGTAGTACCAGCCAGCAACATTCCACCGGACATCAATCCAATCAATCACATAATTAAGCCGAAAGCGATCGCTCATATTACCGAGGGCACCGGTGAAAATAAGGGTGTGAGCTAAACGACTAGTTCGGTGGGAGTAAGGAGTTTTTATGAGAAAACCTAAAATCACTATAATACAGAGGATGGTGATAATATTAAAAAAAGGAATACGGATGTGGTCGGGAAGATTACTAAAACTGCCCCAAGCAGCACCTGGATTACGAACGTAGCTAAGGTTAAAAGCAAAGTAGGGACCAGTGGTTCTGGCTGTTTTATGGTTTCCCCATTCAACAATGCGATACAACGACCCTGTGTAACTACGGAGGTTATCAGGTGAGGACCAGGTCATGAGATTTTTCTCAGAAAGATGCTTTGTTGTTTGATCTAAAGCCAAACCTGAGCATATGACGGTCAGTAGGCAAAGAGAGCTTAAGATAACCGCTTTTTTATGTGTTTTTGATAGGTGGGTGAATGACATTTTTGGAATTAACATAGTAAAAAACTCGAGTGTGGTTTGCGATGATATGCTTTCATGGGATGTTAGTTTAATAGTGAGAAGGAAGCATTAAAGTAAGTCACCAGAAGATAAGAGCTTTATTCAATAGCAACATGATGAGAATTTACCTTTGTTTTTGGGGCTGCTCTAGGGTGGCTGTAAGCTAAGTCTAGCTGGTTAAAGGTGTGTTGTTTTGTTTGGTTAATTGTCAGATTCAGTAGAGTCGTGAACAGATCATGAGTGGTTTTACCTGATAGTTCCCATAGTCGTATAAAATGAGATCTTTCACCAAAACCAGGAATCGTGTTGCACTCATTAAAGTAAAGTTGATCTTTGCTTTGGCAGTAAAACCAATCAGTGCGATATAACCCAAACAAGCGAAATAATGAGAAAATGGTACTGGTATAAGTGCGGAGCTTTGCTT
Organism: Pseudomonadota bacterium; assembly: GCA_026710525.1. GTDB lineage: Bacteria > Bdellovibrionota_B > Oligoflexia > Oligoflexales > Bin106 > Bin106. The sequence continues at coordinate 1,207 of JAPOQT010000272.1, read as the reverse complement.
TGCTCTGCTCACTCAAAGAACTAGCCAATTCAATTAAGGTGCTATCAGAGAAATATTTATCATGATAGCTATTGATTTCTGGATTATGCCAAACTGTGCATGGCTCTGAAATAGAAAAATCAGCCGGAGTTCCTAAAACAGCGGATTCAATTTCCATTCTATCAGCTAAGTACTCTTCCACCATGATCCGCGAATCATACTGAAAAGCTTGAGATATGGATGTGATGAGCTCACCCTTTGTTTGTGCTCTCGTGACACCAATAGAACTACCAAGAGACACTGGTTTAACTAGCCATGACGGAGGTGATCCCAGAGGTTGTTGATGATCTATCAGCTCGTGACATGACTTTAGGACCTTGTTCTGATTGTTTTCCCAATCTTCCGGTGACACTTCTAACCAAGGAAGGGTAGGAATTCCTGCATACTGACATAGCTGCTTAGCAACCACTTTATTCATGGCGATAGCTGAGCCAAGCACACCGCTACCGACGTAGGTTAAACCACTTATGGCCAATAAACCTTGCAAGCAACCATCCTCACCAAAAGATCCGTGAAGCAAGGGAAAGAGACAAATATCTCGCGGATCAATATCTTTGCCAGTAAGAAATTGTCCGTAGGTACGCAGTAGATGGTTATGATGGTCTTGATGAGAATATGGAACAGGGTGTTTAGGCTCCCAGTTACCAGTTTGAGAAATATTAATTCTGCCAACATACTGGCATATATTTTCGAGTTGAGCTTCGACAAAATCGGCGCTCATCAGTGACACGTCTCGTTCTCCACTCATACCACCAGCCAGAATAATGACTGGTGTATCAATTTTATCTGGCAAGAATCGACCTTTCGAAAGGGTTAAAAGCGATCTATCACTCTCTCACTTGAGAAGTATTGAGTCAAGCTGGGTATTATTTTTTGTTACCCATACTGATTCACATGAGTAAGGCCGAGTATTGAGCTTTTAATAACCTCGACCGTTTACTTGTTGAAAACCCCCATCCCATATCACTCGATAAACTTAGTTCTTTCGTCCTTTACCATTTTTTACTGCCTGAGGCATGGTGGTGTGTGGTTTTTACCAAGCTTAGCCTAGTCTTTTGGTTCTAGCTATTATGTTATGAAGATCTTTTTGTTAGTTTTGGTCACAGCTCGATCAAACACCTGTGCTAGCAAAACACAGCCCTTGACATGGTAAATTTCTGAATTGTTG
>JAPOQT010000271.1 GCA_026710525.1 Pseudomonadota bacterium | reverse complement strand
GGTTGTGATGATTCGCTGGTAATTCCTTTGTCATAAATAGCTTTCTCGTCTTTACCTTTAGCTTCATTGTATCCAGTGATCTTTTTTTTAAACTGTAATTTATGATGGTGTACACCTTGTAAAGAAGTGGTATAGTCAACAACCTCAGACATCTCGCTATCCTTAAAAACCGGAATAGGTGAAGTAGCCGAACAGTTTGAAACTATTCGGTAAGGAGCTGTGTCATCATGTTCTTCGCTTTTCGTTAGTAATCGTAAGAAAGGATGTTTCTTTTCGAGTGACTCGAGGGGCTCGGAACTAAACGAAGGATCGCTCGTGTCAATCACTAGGAGCTTGATATCTAAATCCACTTTCTGATCGCCCACTGTAACACCATCAATTTCAGGTGGATTACTATTAATATAATCGCTGATCTGAATAGCCACATTGGTGGGTTCTTTTGCTTGGTTATACTGCTTGATCTTCTGTACTTCAAGGTGTTCAGGACGATCCTTAAAAGTAGGAGTTTTCAGAATCATGAACATAAGCTTTTCCAAAGAGCCATCAGGAAGAGCAATGCACCCTCTAGTTTGTTTCCTGCCACTATCATCGAAGCGTTCCTGATAACGACCGATAGGTCTTCCATGAATCCCGTATTCAAAAGGATTTTTAAACCAAAAAGCGAAACGACCTATAAGATTTTCTTGATGACAAGGTACCTGAGCATTCTCTGTTATTTTAGAGTACCACGGCGGGCAGTATTCTATAAGGTGAATACTGAAAACTCCCAAAGCAGTATTTAACGAACCACGCTCATCATAAACTCGTCCTGATAATGAGTTCGTTGCATCACGAACTAGTCCCTTCTCTATCACAACCGTGCGGTCAGTATTAAGGTCAGTAATGATGGTGATGTGGGTATCTGATACCAGCTGATTCACTTCTGTAATATTAAGAATTTGATTTTCGTAATCTTCTATGACTTACTTGGTATCAGATGCATTTTCTGTATCTTCTGCTTCTGGCTTGCAACCTACCGGGATAGCAATAAAAAGACCGATCAGATAAATAGTCATAATGAGATTGCTCATGTGTAATATCTTTATTATATTTAAGACCAACATCATAAATCACCTATCAGTCTTAATGATTTTCAAGTTGAGCAAAAATTAATAACATCTTTAATATCATGGTATTAAAGATGTTTATCGATTTCCCTAGGTGGTTATGTTAATAACTGAATTTATCTCATAAGGACTCTGGGGTGATTTATCTGGGGACTAATCGTCACTTGTGAGCTACTTTCATGTAAAAATTTGCTCTTACTTACTGAGATAACTGCCATTTTCTGCGCCACCGAGAGGTAGTCATAAGATGTGTCCACTTTGAAGAGTTTTGTTCTGTTTGGCGACGAGCTAGGATCATTTCCTGGGAAGCAGCAAGGCTAGGATCTCGATATGGCACGGCAGCCTTAGTCTCTAGGTGTTCTCTTTCCATGATTGACAGAGAACAAAATGGTCTTTTACCCTGCTTAGGGCTCCGCCAAAAAAACTGGCTTGCTGGAGAGTCGGCAGAGGGTAGCTGAGGTTTAAAAGCTACAGTCCCCATACTCCAAGGTGACCTAAGGTTTTTCATATTACCATAGACCGTCTCTGCATCCGGTAGTTGAGTTGAATACACCTGACAACCGAGCGCTATAAGACTCTGGCGTAGGGAGGCCGAGGTAGCATAAGTAATTAGCCGACCTCCCACCTTCAAACGTCTAATCAACTCTGCTAAAAAATCACGAGTCCACAACTCCGGGCAGCTTTTAGCTGAAAAAGCATCGAGATAGATCACATCATAAGAGCAATCCAAAGACCTCACTGACTGTCGGGCATCTTGCCAATAAGCATGTCCTTCACCTAATTGAGGATGATACCAAGCCCCTGTTCGATACAAACTTTTCAGCAGCTCAAGACAAAATAGAGGACATTGATCTCGGAAATCTTGATGAGATAAAGCAGCTCTTAATGGTAGCCTCGAAATATCAAGGGCATGGGTGTGCAAACAGATACCTAGCTGCTGAGCTGCTGCGTAGGTTAGCATACTACCGTAACCAAGTCCGAAACATACATCTAAAAAGTATAGGGGAGTATGGGGGTACTCCTTAGCATAGAGATCAAATTCTGCTGGGATAATAAACTTCATTTTGGTCTCTGAGTGAGCGCCCATAGAATGATGGAAAGCCTCCTTGGCATCCAGGCTATATAAAGAAAAGGAGCCGTCATCCGTGGTGTACGAGGAATATAATCCTTCGGAAGCAGAACTCACCACCATAATACTTTCCTCACAAAGAAACCGAATCTCTGTCACTCTTCTCAGCAAGAATATCACAAGCTCTTTACTCTGCGCCAAAAAACGAGGGAATATGACGCTCTGATGGGGTAGCTTTGGGTTCAATACGCTGTGTGATGTGATTATATTGGTACTCGGTAATAGCATTTTCGAGGAACAACTTGAGCCCTTGATCAATGACCTCAAGAGGCACCATAAACCACTCTCTTGGTTTATAAGTCTTCTGGGTTGTTAGTTCAATATCAAGACGTGCGTGTGAGAAAAACCGGTGAACCATGGTTTCAAGCTTCTGACTGTTGATATAAAAGCATTTGATCTCCTTAACAATTTCCACTGCGGAACAAAGAAAAGTGGCTTCTTTGTCGGCTTGTTGCACCCTAACACGTGGTTGGTTATTAGAAAAACCAATTTTATAAAGATGGGGTAATTTCTTAAGGTTAGGGTCCTGAGATAAGGACCGACAAATATAAAGATAACCTAATACCTGTGAGTGACATCTTGGTAAGTTATGAACCTTACTCCTAGGGACCACACGTCTACCTTCTTTATTTAACCTTTTCAGAAATGTTTCTTGGGTAAGGATATGAGATTCCGTCTTATTATCATACACAGAGTGAAGGCGTTTTGTCGGGCGATCGTTAGTGACATTTTTTATCTCTTCTGAATGAATATCAGCAATATAGATCATCTGACCTTGCAAAATAAAAAAATCACCTTTTTCAATACTTTTCTTTTGCACAGTGGCTGTCGGTAAAATAACGTTATGCCCCATGTGAATATCATAATAACACTGACGAAATAAGTTCACGTACTGTTTAAAATTTTTACATGGCCTTCTAGAAGCTGTGTAGCTAGATGGCTGACGAGTAACTTGATGGGGATGAGAAACATGTTTGAGTTCAAACAAGCCTAAGACTTCTTGGTCGTCATCATCGAGTAAACCAAGAGCGTCATCGATTAAAATATCATCAAGGGAATCTGGCTGTGGTGGCTCACTAGCAGGCTTATCCTGTGAATAGTTGGCTTGCTCCACGATCTTATCCTCATGGAGATCAAGATCGAGTATCGGTATCTGTGATTTCTCAGCATCAGATGGCAAAAGAAGCTGGTACTCATCAGCATCTTTTAACATTTCTCTAATTTCAACATCCTCACGGTAAACATCGAGGCGAACTCGTAATAGGTGTTCATAGAAGTCATCCTCTGAAAGCTTTGGCTCTCTCTCATGTAAGCTGAAGAAGTTATGTAACTCCCTAAATGATTGTTGAATATTTTGTTGTTCCGTCCTCTGCCACGATATTTCTGGCGGTTCATCTAAAATACCCAGGGGGTCCTGACTGAGGATCGTATCAATATCATAGCTGTGATTCAGGTTATCCATTACTGGACCTCACATTGTCGACGAAAAAGGTTAATTTGTTTTATCACTAAGCTGCTCATCTTGTTTTTTCTGTCTTTTTAGTTGTATTAAAAAAAGCAGAGCTTCACCGAGCCTTCGTTCTTTCAGGTCCTTAGAGTCCATGGATGGTTTACGATTTTTCGCTGCGATAAATTTCGATATCTGAGAATATAAAGACACTGCTTCTGCGACGGTCATCTTAATACGACTCACAGAAATAGTATCTCTGATGGCACTCAGTAATTTTGCATTCACTTTTTTCGAGAGCACGGCAAAGGAATCACCAAAAGGATTGACGCGATCAATCAGGTCCATCGACAGCTCTTCGACATTAATAAATTTCGAGCTCATCTGCAAAAATGACTTACCCCCTTGTTTTGTCTGTTTGGCTTTTTTTAGCACTGCTTGAGCGAGAAATTCATGACGGACCTCTTCAATCTCACCGGCTGTTAAGTCTGGATATTTCTCAGCAATATAGCGTGGTAAGAAGTTTTTATTAATGATTTCAGGATCAATATGACCACCAGCAAAAACATGGGTGGCTTCTGAGTGTTGTAGAATATGGGCATTGAGCTCGGCCATATTTGACTTAGTAATCTCCCTCACCCGGTCAGAAGTTGGCTCTCTAAAACCGTGAATACGAATCTCTGGTTGACCCTGGGAAGATGAGTCATGACTTTCGTCATTCAACACATTGTCGGCTTCATTGTCTTGATCACGACTACGCCTCCTTTTAAATTTATAGTTCGGCGTGAGAACTTGCTCCATGAGCAAAGAGGCGGCAATAGCTTTGAGCATGTTATTTACCCCATCTTTGACCTCAGATTCATCTTCATAGATTGGCTCCGCAATCAGGTTCGTATACTGGGCATGACTTTTACCAGGATGGTCTCTTGTGGTTCTACCGATAATTTGAATCACCTCGGTGAGTGAGCTACGGTAACCCACAGTGAGGGCATGCTCACAGGCAGGCCAGTCAAAACCTTCTTTAGCCATTCCTAAAGCGATAATGATATCGATATTAGGGGTAACGCCATGACCGCGAAGGTAGGTCATAATTTTGTCTCGATCTTCACGGTGATCATTCACCAAATCAGCAACCTTCAGAGTGTCGCCACTTTTTTGCTTAACGTAGAGGACTTTGGTGTCTGGGTCCTGGTATTCAACTACCCCTAAAACATCGATAATTCGATTCACTTCTTCATATTTTTGTTTTGTTGATTCTCCAGCATTCACTGACGGAATATGAATGAGAGTTTTTTTGTTAGGATCAAGAACATCACCAATAGCCGAAAGATATTCTCCGGTATAAAAGTGATAGTCGATACCAAGAGACTTGAGGTGGGTATAACCAGAAAGTTGTTCATAGTAAGTGTAAGTTAGTTGATCAAACTTTGCTTCATCTTCAGGCAACAGGATTGGCTCCCGGTCACCGCGAAAGTAAGAGCCAGTCATGGCCACAATATGAATCGAAGGCTCTGTCATCAAGGAGCGAATAACTTCACCTAATCTTGATTCATCACTAACAGAAACATGATGAAATTCATCGATGCCTAGCAAGCATCCTTGCAGGCTGTGACAAAAACTCTGGGAACCTAAATTTTCATAAGCGTTGCGCAAGGTTGAGTGAGTACACAGCAAAATATCTGCTGACTCATCTTCTAGGAAACCGATAAAAATCTGACGTTTGTTTTGATCAGAGCCTGGAGTACATAAGTTATATTGCGGTGAAATCTGCCAATCACTAAAAAAACCATGCTCTGTGAGTTTAAGATTACTAAATGACGCCCCAATTGATCTCTCTGGTACTGAGACAATGACTTTTTTCAAACCTTGATGTTGCCGTTTATCAAGAGCTAAAAACATCATCGCCCGACTTTTTCCTGACGCGGGAGGTGACTTAATGAGCAAATATTGAGAGTTACGCTGAGCAAAAGCTCGTTGCTGCATATCACGCATACCTTGCTCAGAAGTTTGCAGG
>JAPOQT010000270.1 GCA_026710525.1 Pseudomonadota bacterium | reverse complement strand
ATATGATAGGTTAAACGCGCTATAAATTTGCTGAGTTGTCTTCGAAATTCTCACTTTTTCGCAAGGATTGTACGAAACGAACCACGGTGATGTCATTTTTAGCTTTAGGAAGTGGTGATAATAAAGTAACGATCCTTCTTTGATAGTTAAGATGGCTGCACACAATGTTAGCGTTCATATAGAAGACAAGGTAATACATTATTAAATATAGGACCAATGTGTCATTTCAGCTAGTCAACAGGCACACTTCTCATACTATCTTAATCATCTAGAAATATGAGTGATTGTCTGTTGTTACAGAATGAGTTTTCTTCAAATAATGATCATTATTAACGACTGCTTAATAGGAGTAAAATCTGAAAAGGCAAAGTCAGGATGCCAAAGGTGAGTTGGGTTTTATAATAGCCAAATCGAGAATTATGAACAACAAATATCAACAAGCTCCACCTTGCTCTCCTCCCTGTTTTAATTCAGACTTATGAATGCTAAAGGGCTACAAAAAAATTAATGTTCTATGTCAGATAAACGATAGAGCAACCACCTATCGTGATCACTCACAGTTTTATATTTAGAGAATTAAGCTATGACCAGTTTCAAGACTTTAATCACGGTATTTGTGTCATACACTCTCTTCATACTCTCACTCACATCATGTAAAAACTTTTCCTTCAAAACAACGGACCATGATTACACTCTACAAGGTTTGTTTGATCGTCATCATTTCCTAAGACTGAAACAGGTAGATGAGAGTGCTACCCGGTTTCGTTTTGAAGTCTGTCCGCGGGATGGTGTGTCTTATACCGATAAACCTTCCAGCACATCAACAAGACCACACCATGCTTATTTAGCAAACTATTGTGTCTCTGCTTTACAACGAGACTCTGGGGAAGATGTGATTTTTACTCTCAACACTGTTGATATTACCAATCTCACCCAAGCAGAAAAAAAAACCGTGACCAGCTTTCAGGACTCATGGCAAAAATACCAAGAACAAATTAAGCAAAAGACTGGTTTTAACCCGAGTTCCCTAGGGATGATAACCGGTGGTAGCATCGCTCTAGGCCACGCTGGTATCTTTGGCATTAAAGCGGGTGGGTACTCAATGAAATCAGGCCAATATTACAAACAGTTTGGTGTGCGTAATGTAGAGGAAGCTACAAAAGAGCTCAATAATACTATCAGAGAATTGAAAAAACTTGGTTGGGATGTGGCTAAGAATATGGAGCTCACGGCCCAAGAAGTTGCCTTCTTAAAAGCTAATACCATGAATAAATTTTCAGCAAAATTTACTCAGTTTCATCTCAACGCACTATCACAAGGAGGTGTTAGTGACCTTGGTACCAATCAACAAGTGCTAGAGTCAATTAAAAACTATGTCAGTAGTGATAACTCAGTCTTAATGAGAGATTTGATTAATGAGCAGTTCTATGATCGGTTTGTAGAATATTTTCAACTAAAATATAGTAACAGTGGTCTGGGTGTGTTTGGAAATAATACTTTTGTCAAGTTCCAATTAAAATATGACCTGGGACGTAATCGTAATGACAATATTATAGATATATTAGGTATGACCTGTGATGGAGGAGACGGCTGTTTAGAATTTTCTACTAAAACTCAGTCTTTCTTAGATGATTTCGATCGTTTCATCTTAGATCAAGGACGGGTTAATAAGTATATGGATGGTCATGTTTTAGCGAAACTGAGTCGCATGGAGAACCTTCTTTCTGCTATTGCTGTGAAAGATCCAGCGAGGTTAAAGAGCTTCGTGGCTTACGCTAAAAAATTCGTCCGCCGCCAGACGGTGATCGTAGCCTCTGGCTCTGTTGCTACCTTAGCTCTTCTGGGACTTGAAGGGGGACTTATTCTCGACAATCTTAGTCATTCCCTGGCAACCATCACCGGTAGTGCTAATACCACACCCCAGTTAAAGCCAGTCACCATGACTAAACAACTTAACGTTGTCCTGATGAGTCCTAAAGAAATAAATGCTCTATGGGATAGGGGTGGCGTTCATGAAAATACTAAAGCCATCACACCCATCCTCGAAACCTTTGTCCTTTTCCAAAGTGCCCTTTGGGACACTAGCTCTGTTACTAGCTACTGTTTACCCCAAACTTCACACGTCACAGGCACAACAAAGACTACTTACTTAAAAGTTTGTTATCGAGCTACTAATGACACAGATACGGCGAAATTTGTCCGTGTATCAGCTTCAACGATCCCCCAGCCTGATCAGAACAAAGACGCACACAATTCCGTTTCTCATCCAACAAAAAAAACCACAAATAAAACAGAAACAACCAATACACAACACCCGGCAACTCAAGTGCCCCAAGCGTCATCAGATGATGACCAGTTAAAATCGGATAATAAACCAGGTTCTTGGCCGGAGGTGATGCCACTTCTTGAGTAATGGTTCCCTCATTTTGAATAGTGATTAAGGCCTATGAGTTTTATTTACTTGATCTTTGCTCTCCTTAAGTTTATGATTTCTATGTCATCATCCATGAGTTATGTCACATGAGTCGGTTTTACTTAGTTACGATCTTGTTATGCTTACTAGTTAACTGTAAAAGTCACAGTTTCGATGGCAAGTTTGACAATAAGCATAACGCTTCACTGCAAGGGATTTACGATGACCAGTACATAATGCGTCTCGTAAAACTCACAAACTACGAGTGGAAATACCGTTTCGAAGTCTGCCACCATGAAAGCAACATCACAAATCCAGGCTTTTGTATTAACCCATTCAAAAACAAAGAAGGGCGAGATATCACGTTTACTCTTGATCCCATTAGCACCGTGGATTTTAGCTCAAATCCAGCAGATGAAACCAAACCTTATCAGTTAGAATGGCAGCAATACCAAAAATCCTTACGACAAGCACTGCCCCAAGTTAATCCAATGCATGTTGCTGGTCTTGGTGCTGGTGCTCTTCTGACAACCAGCTTAGCCACCGGCGGATACTCTGAGTGGTTTCATCGCTATAAAATCGACTCTCTTCATCGCACTGGTGTGTCGACCATCGAGGAAGCTAAGAAAAAGCTACAACAAGTAAGTTATGAACTAGCTAAAGACGGGCTTAGCATCAATGAAATTGATAACTTTTTTAAAAACTTTCTAGATCTAAAACAGCTTCAAGGAGTTCAGCATATTTTCTCAAATGAATTTGAAGCTGTTATTCGTCAAGCCCTCGCCGTCAGTAGCAATAAAATCACAAGGGATCGCGCCACTTATTTGGCGGCTGTTTCTTTTGTGAAACAACATTCCCATCAAGCTGTCATCAATCCTAAATTTTACGCACCATTTACTAGATATTATCTGTTAAAACATCGCTTATTACCTCAAACTAAACAGTTTCAAGGATCTGTTCATTTACTCGATCTGGATAAAACATTTCTCGAGAAACCAAAATATTTTCTCGGAGAAATAGAGCAATTTATCCTCGATAAAGGTAATATCCAGAAGTATCTTAGTGCTCGTCATCGCCATCTGATGAACCGTGGTAAAAACCTGAAAACCATTATTAGACTTGGCAAAGCCCCTAGTTCTCGTGCCGCTCAAAAAATTTTCAAAAATTTTAGACTATCAGCGAAGATTATTCTGTTAACCACTGCCGGTGCCACGTTGTCACTACTCGCTCTTGATCAACTTGGTAACGCGGCCAGTAGTGCTCCAAGCAATAATCCTATTGAAGAAAGCTATCATATTCTCATGGGAGAAGAAAATGTGGCCACACAATCAGTAGAGCAAACTTTAAAATATTTTGTCACCTACCAAACAATGATGTGGCCTGATGAAACCACGGATGAAATGGTGATTTATCAGTATTGTTTACCTGGATCAAAACCAACAGAGAACAAAGAAATATGTCGTGCTCCTTTATCTCATAGTTAATTAACTTTACAAAGTCTATTTTAATGAATGTTAAATTTATTCATGCTGCCGATATCCATTTAGATAGCCCATTGCGGGGTTTATCAAAACTTGACCACCACTCTGGTTACAGCAAAAACAGTATTCGCGCGGTTACTAGAAACGGTT
>JAPOQT010000269.1 GCA_026710525.1 Pseudomonadota bacterium | reverse complement strand
TACCAGTGATTGAGCGTGAGGACGAGTATCAGTTGATTCAGAAAATCACTGATTATCTTGCTCGTAAAACCAAGCTTGATCTCAGTAGCGTAACCGCTTATGATGTTCGGCAAGCTTCAGCAACTCATTTGGCTCGTGACCCTCATCAGCAAGAGTTTCTATGGTTAATGGATCAAATAGAACATGCTCGTTACACCCAAAATCCTGGAGTTAATCAGGATGGCAAAGGGAAAATTATTGATGGTGCTGGTTGGCAAAAAATAAAGAACTGGATATCTGACTGGTCTTAGGTTGATACTCAGGAAAATCTTGATTTTAATAGTGGTTTTTAATATGAATCCTGTTATGAAATATTCTCATTTCATTCTTTACTCTTTTAAACTTGCGACCCTCCTCAAGTTAGGGCGGTTGTTACTGTGTGTGTTCTTGGTACTCGTCATGCTACCTAGCTGGTTGCTCATAGCTCAGCCAGTGAACTCTCGGGAGCTCAAAGTGGATCCTGACAATCCATCAGATTTTGATCGTCATCAGCGCTCTCTTGACCACGGGATTCAGCTCTATGATCGTGGTGAATTTGGGAGGGCTTTACAAGAGGTTGCTGATGTGTTTGCAGAACTTAAGAGTATACTGCCTCACACCACAACCGGTAACACTTCGTTTCAGCTGGCTACGATCTTTTATAATTTGGGTAATATGTTTGCTCGGGCTGGTGGTCTTGAGCAGGCTTATTTCTGTTATTTGCAGGCCTATCATTATCTGCCCCATGACAGTGATGTGATTCATAATATTGATTTTATTGCCCAAAAAATTGGCGTACCAAGTATTACTGCAGCTCCACCCTATCCTACCCGCACAGCTCTGTTACTCGATGATCATATTGTTTGGCTGTATGTTTTGTTGGTGGCTACCGGTTTGATTACGGTGGTTGTGATCACATTGTTATTAAGATTACTCCTAAAAAAACATGATCAACTAAGTTTTAAGGTTTTCTTCTCGGTGGCGGCGGCGAGTGTGGTTGTTTTATCAGCGGGTGTGATCACATTTTTGTTTGATCATAGCCAGAGTAAGACACGGGACACGATGGATGTGATTTGTTGTGATAATGTTGATCTTTATAGTACACCTGGGGTGTCAAGGGTGTCGTTGCTTACCCTGCCAAAGGGCAGTGTCGTGCTTTGGGATCAGTTAGCCAACACCCTCCCACGTGATGGCGATAACTTCAAACAAGAAGAAAGTAGTGGTAACACCTTGATTAAGGCATACGTGTTAGTTCCCGCTGAAATTCAAGGGGAGAGCAGAGCTTCAACGTCGAGCTATAGCTGGTTTCCTGGTTGGTTGCAGAAAAATTTATTGGTGAGATTTCATCAGTTATCTGACCCCCAGTCATTGAAAGTCACGGAGTAGACTTTCTCAGCTTATTCAATGAAGATAGGTAATGACAATCTTAGAGCCTTCTTGCACAAAGTTAGGATCAATCGTAATTTCAGTAAATTTACTCTCCTTGATAACAAGCTCACGTAATGCACCTGATATTGTTTTGCCGTTAATGGTTAAGCTTTTAACTTTGAAGGCTTTTTTAGCGAGCTGAAATGTCGTTTTTAGCTTTTTAGCTGTGCCGGTTCGAGGTAATGACTGGATACTTGTTGCCAGATCATTAAACTTCTCTTCCCATAAGGTGTCAGATTCAAGGGTAAAGGTGTTCCCTCCCGTCGTTTCTGCTAATTGAGAGTAGGTAGAGTTTGTGGGAGTAATAGCGTAAAATTTTAGTGAGTCTTTTGTTAAGCCATTGGCTTGCCAAAATTTAAGAAACTGAGTATCTGTTACCAATGACCTATCTCCGTCGGAGACGACAACCACAACTTTTGTGCTGTTGGCACTGAAAAAATGAGTCAAAATGCCTAGTAGCATTTCATGCCGTTCTCGTACCTCCCAGTAACTCTCCCAAGTATAGGTTTCATGTTCCAAGTGTTGACAATTCTCAGTATCATCACATACGGCTGCTCTCTCTCCTTTATCAAATCCAGTAGCCTCACGGCATTCAGTGACAGATTGTTTGTTACAGAGTAAATTAACCGCTGCGTAAAGAGCGCTATTGCTATTGATGAAAGTAGGAATGATGGGAATGACATGATCAGTAGTTTTGAGCTTTAACTCATCGAAGCAGATAGCATCCTGGGATTCACCATAGCAACTTACTATAGCCATCTTACTAAGGAAGACGTTAGTATCGAGGGATTTCAAAAAACTATCAAAGCCTACTTTGATTGAGTCAAGGTGTTCTCTCATAGAGGCACTGTTATCTAATAGCCAGAGCATTTCAACATTACCTCGTTGACTCTCTGCATTTGAAGGTTGTTCGCTGGTCACGGTAAATGTTTCTTGATGGGTTTTACCGCCACTATTACTACCCTTTCCGCTGTTACGGTCTATTTCAACGTCTTCACCTGTAGCATCAGCGAAATCGTTGAAATCGTTACCACTCCTATTTCCTTTGTCTTGGCAAGCAAGAGTCATCATGCCAGTCATAATTAAGAGAGTCACCATTATTGTCATATGACGAGTTAATGGCAGCACCTTTATCCAGTGCAATAAAGTATGATGTAATCTACGAATTTTTTGCATTTTGAACGTCCCTTGGTGGATAGTTAGTCAAGAGTAGCCAGGGTGTTGATGAAACATTGCTGATAGTAACTCATGCCCCTGTCTCGTCGGATAATTAATCAAAATTGTTTAGTTCTGTATTATTATAATTTTTTATTTTTACAACCATCTAATATCACTCGTTGTTATTAGTTTTCTTAAGGGAGCTGTCGAGTATATATTATATATAGCTAAAGACAGAATCTGTAGAGTCTGTCATGACATGACACCTAAAATTTATGAATGCCTTCGAACGAAGGTTTTTTCATATAAACTCGACTGACATAGTTTAGTAACCTTCGTGAGTAGTGACTGACCAGTCTGCTACCATTTAATCAATATGACCTTAGGGGTTAGTATTAACTTATTCGTAAACGTAGAAGTATAAGTGATCACTAACCTTAGAGCCTCTTTTACGATATGAATGCTCTACTTCCAATCCACCGGAATCGTTCTCTTTTAAAAACCGGTATCTGGGCACTTGTTTGCCATCAATGG
>JAPOQT010000268.1 GCA_026710525.1 Pseudomonadota bacterium | reverse complement strand
TTTTTTTCGGAATGCTACCAATAGTCGAACCACAGTGGCACCATTTTTTAGCTTAGGACATGATATAAACATACTTTACTCCATTTTGATGGCGGTCAAGGTCACAGTCACTGTTGTTTGTTATATCATAGAAATTCCAACAAAAAAACTACGTAAAACACTACGATTTTTGTATAAAGAGATGATAATCTAACAGCTGTCATTATGGTAATGATGGCTTTAAATCACTGATAATTAAAGGAAAAAATTACTTTTTGATTCGATAACTACTTCAAATAGAGTAGACGTTTTTGAGTAAAATTACATCTGAAATATCAAAGTCAGGATTAAGTGGCATAAATTAGGTCTTTCATTTCTTAGTGTTTCGTGGCAAATTGATTAACCTAAGAATCGAGTAGGGGGCTATCTGCTTTCTCGTCGTCACTTAGGACAAAATATGTATTTAAAATACTCGGAAAATTTTACCTGAGAGATTTATGCCGATAAAACTTCTCATTTTCCTTGCCTCCCAAGGGCTCAATAAAAAACTCGCTAGTCGTATTGCAGGGCATAGTGATGATTGTGGATTTAAAAGCCATACTATCGATCTTGTTGATCTCGATGCTCCCTTGTTTTCCATGAAGCTCCACGAACAAAATGGCCCTCCTGAATCCATAAAAAACCTGGCTAGCTTAATGAGATCATCAGGGGCTCTTGTTTTTGTGGGGCCGGAGTACAATGGTGGTTTGCCGCCAAATCTCACCAATACATTTGCCTGGCTTTCCCTATGTACCTTTCCTGAAGACAAGCACGGTTGGCGCTCTTGTTTTATTAACAAACCAGCTTTTCTTGCCACCCACTCATCAGGAGTCGCCCTTAAAATGCTATCAGCTCTTAGGATGCAGCTTGCCCATATGGGTGTTTTAGTGATGGCTCGGGATCTATCTGTTACACTGAGTCAGAATTTAGATCAAATGATCCTTGAAAATTTAACTGAATTACACCAGTTAGCCGCGAAAAACTAATTATTCAACTGTGGATATGAGAGACACAAAACCTATGGATGACCTCGGATGGCTTAAACAGCAAAAAGCGTGTCATACAGACATTAAGATACCTCCTCATATTGCAGTCATTATGGATGGTAACAGCCGGTGGGCTGAGCGTTTTCATCACTCTCGAACGTGGGGTCATCATCAGGGAGCCCAAGCTCTTAAACGCACAGTGCGTGCTTGTTACTTACTGAAAATACCCTATTTAACACTGTACGCTTTTTCGATGGAAAATTGGCAAAGGCCGAAAGAAGAAGTTGATGATTTAATGGAACTGCTTGTGATGTACCTAAGATCAGAGCGGTCTGAGCTCAAAGAACATGGGATTCGACTTCATGTTATTGGTAACCTTGATCTCTTACCGCTAGAAGTGCAACAAGAAGTGATGATTACCCAAGAATTTCTTAACAACTCACAGGGCATGACCTTAACCTTAGCTATAAGCTATAGTGCTCGAGAAGAGATTACTCGTGCGGTGCAAACTATTGCTAAACAGGTGTCAATTGGCCATTTAGAACCCGAAGATATTACCGCTGAAGTGATTGGTAACTCATTAAGCACAGCCGGTATACCTGATCCTGATCTATTAATTCGGACCAGTGGTGAGATGCGCCTCTCAAACTTTCTTCTTTGGCAAATGGCTTACACCGAATTTTATTTCTCTGACTCCCATTGGCCTGAATTTAATGCTAAATTACTTTGGCAAGCTATTACTGACTTCCACAATAGAAAACGTCGGTTTGGCCAAAGGGTGGATCATCAGCCAAATAAGGGCCATATAGTCACTCAGTTGCTGCAAAAACCACTGGTGACAAATCAAGAGAAATCTTTTCTTCGCGCTTAAATGAGATGTCGCTCATGAAAGAAAATCATATATCTTTGCGCTCCCGTAATATATCCTGGTTGGTGAAATCACTCTTCCATCCGCGCATTTATACGATGTGCTTGTTTTTACCCATGGTTCTGGCCCCCTTGATTTTTGATCTTAGGTGGTATTGGTTTGTTTTACTATCTTGCTTTGTTTTGCTATCCATATTTGAGCTTTCAAGTATGCTGATGAACTCATTACAGCAACTTGTGACATTTGACGGAGTAGCTCACCATAAAAAACGATGCTATCTTCCTCATCAATTCTGGCAAGTTTGTTTAATGATCACTTGCTTCATTTTGTATAGCTTACTGGCTTTTAGTCCTGAGCAAATCCCTTTCTACTGTGTTATCTTTTTCTTGTGGTTTACTGTATTTAACCTGTTTTTAGCTGGCAATACTCGAGAAGCCCTTAACCGAATATTTGTGAGTATCACTTGTGTTATTTTTGCTTGCTTACCGTGGCTAGCGCCCTGGCTTATTTTTGAATTAGATCGTGGCCATGAGTATATGATCTTTGTGATTGCTGTGGTTATGGGTAGCGACACCGGAGGATTACTTACCGGCAAACTCTTTGGTCATCATCAAATGGCACCACAAATATCTCCTAATAAAACTTGGGAGGGTGCTTTAGGTGCCATACTTGTTGCCACCATAGTGGCTGGTCTTTATGCATTTGTCACGGGTCTCTTTTCACCGTGGCAAGCTCTTATCCTCAGTTTGATAGGTTCGATAGCCTCCATGACGGGAGATTTATTGATTTCGGTTATGAAGCGCTTTGCTACCGTAAAGGACACGGGGTCATTGTTTCCTGGGCACGGCGGTTTTCTTGATCGAGGAGATGGTTTTATTGTGGCCACTCCTATTTTATGGCTCATCATGGAATATATGATGATATCTGGATTAGTGTAGTCTACGAAGATTGTTTAAGGGTAAAATATGTTGGATGTATTACTACAAAATTCACTCGTCGTGATTCTTTTTACCTTAGGGGTCCTCATTCTTATCCATGAGCTTGGTCACTATCTTGTGGGTGTTTGGTTTCGGATGGGGGTGGCATCATTTTCTATTGGCTTTGGTCCTGCCATCTGTTCGTTTAAACGTCATCACACTGTGTTTAAAGTAGGTCTTATTCCTCTAGGTGGCTACGTACAATTTGTGGGAGCGACTTCCCATGAACAGGTACCTGAAGTATTTAAGGGTAAGGAGTTGTATAAAAAGCCGCTTTGGCAAAGATCCTTGATGGTGTTAGCTGGTCCAGTGGCTAATTTTTTACTCGCAGCTTTTGCCTTTTCGATTATTGCTTTTGCTGGCACTCCTTACCGACAACCGATCGTCGGTGTGGTAGAGAAAAACTCTCCTGCTGATATGGCTGGCATGTTGCCGGGAGATCAGATATTAAGGATGGCATCTGAGCCGATTAAAAAATGGTCTGAAATCTCACAAATAACCTCGGGCAACTATGGTAAAACCATTGAAGTTTTGGTGGCTCGCGGTGATCAAGAAGTCACACTGTTAGTGACCACTGATCCAGAGAACGGTAGAATGGGAATTATTTATGGTTTTATCCCATCATATATTCATGTGTCGCCAAATTCACCGGCTTTCGAAATAGGTTTGAGAGCTGGTGATCATATTGTGGGTGTGGCTATAGGCGCAAGTAGAGAAAGCGTCAGCTATGACCAGTGGCAAAGTTATCTGAGTGGTGAAGCACAAAACGTTTTCAGTCAAGGGTCAGCCATCACCCAGTGGCATGAACTTATGAGGTTTTTTGATGGCCAAGATAAGTCAGGGTTGTTATATCATCATGATAAGAGCATCTATTTAATCACTCATTCGACAGTCAGCAACTCACCGCCTAACACCCAGGTAACACAGCAAGTATGGCGAGTGGCAAAGTTAAGACAGTTGCTGGACGCCGCGTCTCCAGAACAGTTTTTAACAGATATGGGGGTTCGCTCTAGTGCTTTGATGATTACCCAAACACCAACAGCCGCAGAAGAAGTCAGTCAAAAAGAGGCGGTGCCCGCCGGTGATAGCACCACAGCACAACAACTCGGTTTTGGTGATTACATTACCCATGT
>JAPOQT010000267.1 GCA_026710525.1 Pseudomonadota bacterium | reverse complement strand
TAAAGAGACAGTATCAGCACCGACGTTGCCACCAAGATAATTTAATAGTCCAGCAATAAGATATCTTCTTACCTCAAAATTAGGATAATCAAGTTGATACATAGTTTGATTATTAACTCGTTTCACTTGTTAGCAAGAACAAATCAAATGTTACCTGGACAGCTGATCTTGATCGCGCATCAGATAAGTACAAGGTGTATCATAGTGAGATAGCATATTATTGTTTGCCAGTCTCCACAAACGCTTCTGAAACTAATAGCTGTTACTCCATTGATGAAGTTGTTTCGGGTGAAAATCTTCCAGGCTATTGATATGAGAGTAGGGTATGTCACCAGTTAAAAATAAGTTTCGATAATTCATTAGGGGAAAGCTGTGTGATACGACTTTCCCCTAATATCTTTATAAATACTCATAAATATCCTAGCAATCTCCTGAGTCGGTTCTTATGAAACTAAATGACAAGACTACTCGTTTTTTTGATGATCGAACAGTTTCTGTAGTTCATGGGCAATATGATTTGGTACCATTTGCGAGATGTCACCTTGATAACGGGTAAAATGACGGATCTAGGAAGAGAACCCTCCGGATATCTTATTTTCCCGCAACATCTGTACTTTGGTGACTCACTCTATTCAAGTCTCCAAATTCTACAACACACTCTCTGTCAGCTTGAAAAAAATCCATATTTTAACTGGCACTGGCAAAAATAAACTGTCCCCTTACTATAGTGAGCGTATAATATCAACCCAGGTTCCTAAATAAAAGATTCCTCTCTCAGAGTTAGGAAGCTTAGCGTTGTCATATAAAAGATGACATAGATCAGGGATTTCTTGCTACCTAATGCATGCACTCTTAGCTCAGTTGGAAAGAGCATCTGACTATGAATCAGGAAGTCGGGCGTTTCAATCGCTCAGAGTGGGCATTGTCTTTTGCATAAAAAGAAAGAAAGCAAAAAATTTTTCTTTCCTAGCTTTCCTGCTTTCAAAGAGTGCGAGATCTTACTTTCCTTTAAAACGACTTCCAGGCTTAATGTTAACAGCCCTGAAATTTATACACTGAGAAGGCGTATTAATTTCACCATTATGGACACCAATAATATAATGGCACTGCTCGGGATTTCACCACCTGTTTAAGATGCAATCCAAGGATCTGTTGTACTTCCACTATCGACGTGACCTCTGCTATTTGCTTGAGATCTACCGACATAATAGTTTGCCAATAATAAGATAAACATAGATGGTGTCACCGTAAAAACGAGAATTACAGCACCTACGGTTATAGAAAATTGATTTTGATAAAATTTTTTACTGACCAGATCACTTTAAACAATTTTTTACCACCGCTAATTCTTCTTTAGAAAAGCTCATAAGAAGATCTTTAGCTGTCAAGGCGATTTCCTCTCCACTATAGGTGCAATAAGCTGGCATACATTCAGAGGTGCGAGCCTGGTTTTGCTGTAAAAACTTTTTATTCACTGTACACACTTCAAAACTAATCTTGTCTTCACTTTTAACCGCTCAAAATAAATAAGACTCGCTGTCATAAGCAGCTTTGGTATCCGAGCTGGGAGCTTGGGTTGAGACAGATTTACAAGAAACTACTGGCTAGAAGAAAAAGCGGAATACAAACCACCTTGATCCACAAGGATGGGACTTTTTGAAAATACTCTGTTTGTAAAATATCACTTCTATTTCTCAGAAAAAATCATGCCAAGTATTATTTTCTAGATTCCACGTGCTCTTGCTCCATACGTGGTGAGATCTCTTTAATCCCCTAGAGACTAAAGATCACTAGCAGGCATGACGGTAGGCTCTACAATATTTAAACACTCTTTACTATCACGGCCATAATGGGAAGCATGTATGACAGGATGGCAAAACAAGGCTAGTTTTTTTGTTGAAAGCGCCTGATTCAGATACCATCCAAGGACTTTCTGCGCTTCAATCACCGAAGTTATTTCCACCACTTTCTTAGGATCTAACGTCATAATGGAGTTCCAATGATGGGCCATCTCTGCTAAGGATTCTTCTGTCAGATTTTCTTTTTTCATATTTAATGTGGTGGCGATTTCAGCGATCGCTTCCTCTTTTTGCTCTGAAGACAACGTTATCGTTGCATTCTGCGCTGAGTCGAGGGACTTTCTTTGCTCTTCTAATGCTGCATACAAAACAGTTCCTCCTAGAAGCCCAAGCACAACCCCAAGAAATACAGGAGGAGCAAAAAAAGCCAAATACGTTACTCCTCCACTGCCAGCTGCACTACCAGTAATGGAAAGCAAAATAACACCCGTGTTGTTTCGTACCTTTTGGCGTTGTCGGTTAATTTTTGCAACAATCTGTTCTGCCACCGCCAATTCTTCTGCAGAGAAAGTAGTGATAAGATCCTTCACAGTAAATATAACTTCTTTGCCCGTACTGGTGAGATAAGCCGGAATGCATCCAGTAGTACGAACCTGGTTTTGTTTTAAAAACCTTCGATTCACTGTACACACCTCAAAAGCAATCTTGTCAGAATCCTTTAAAACAGCTTTCAACAAATAGGAATCACTGTCGTAGACTCCTTTTGTAGAACTGGTTGCCTTCATCACAACAGACCGACAGGAAGTAAGAAAAAAGCCAAGAAAAAGCAATGTACATACTAGCTCGAACCAGCACACCAACACTTTAAAACAATTCTGTTTGGAAATCATAACCATATCCTTTTTTTCTATGAAAGAAAATTATCCGTCGTATGAACCAACCATAATCTTTCGGAACATAATGTTAAAACATAATAAGGCAGTGATCTGTCTTTATTTTTTGTTCATCATATTTATTGAAAATTCCATCCAAAAAGTAAGCTCCTAATTTTTCCATAGCTGCCTCCCAGGCAGCTATGCTTTAAACTCTGTTCGTAAACGGCATAAAAAAATACTACCGACACGCTCTGATCAGCTAACTTAAAAAAGACACGAGAAATGTTATTTTTTAAATAAAAAACCGGCCTGAATAGCTTCCCTCCCAGTTCCAACCAAAACTGCATGAAACAATGGAAGAAAAGAATAAGAATCTCTTGTCTTTCACTAATTCTTCGGAAAAAAAAGAGCTCACAAATTCTTTGGCTAAAAAGCAAATTTCTTACCATCACTAAGGCACATATCCGTTGGTAAGATACTAACTTTGCG
>JAPOQT010000266.1 GCA_026710525.1 Pseudomonadota bacterium | reverse complement strand
TGGGTAAATAGTCGGTGCATTCCTAAGGAAATACCTAAACAGTTTGTGATAAAACAAAGGGCACAAAATAGCCAAAACGAGGACCAGCTAATATAAAAAAAGCCTAATAAAGCTGCCAAGTGTAAAGCCAAAATAATCGTGGTCACCGGCCAACTCACTCTTCGTGATAATGTTGATGGGCTTACTTTAACCATAGCCACAATAGCTCCCTCAATGTTGAAAAATATATCCCTAGAATATATTACGTAACTTTGAGAAATATCGTTGTAAAGTTATGGTAATCATCATGTAAAATTGATGTAATCTCTGTGACTGCCGTTGAGTGATCAGTGTCGTCAACAGATAAGTTGAGGAAGCGTGGAAGGACCTAGAATGGGTATTGGTGGCAAGATAATGGAGCGGATAACGGGACTCGAACCCGTGACCTTCTGCATGGCAAGCAGATGCTCTAGCCAACTGAGCTACATCCGCAGAGAATTTTCTATGAGCTACCTATCAATTTTTCTCATATTGGTTAAAGGGATAGCATTTATGACTCTGATAACTCTTACTATTCCAAGAGATAGACATTATCATAAACGAAAGAGAAATAATTTTCAAGTAGATGGTGATAATATATGATGCGTATTCTTGAATTCTTATCAATTTTTTCATGATGGGTTACTATGTCTGATCAAAATCCCGCTCAAACAACTCATGTCCCCAAAGGCACTCGTCTTTCAGAGCAACTATTGGAACAGTACTTAGAAGAGAATCTATTTTCACCCTCCTCTTATCCAGAAGAACGAGTAGGGGTTGAGTTTGAGTTCTTTGTGTCTCGTCAGTCAGAAGACAACACACTGCGAGGCATACTCAAGGACCCTCGGATGTGGTCCAAAGGTCTGCTGCTCAGCTTCGCTAGAGAAAAGGAATGGCAAATTCTTTCAGAAAATATTGGTAGTGAGTATTTGATTACCGGTTATAAGCGAACTGAAGGTGATTTAATAACTTTTGAACCTGGTAAACAAATCGAAATATCAACCCGATGTTACGATGATTTTCATCATCTCACAGCAGCGGTGAAGGGGGCTATGAGTGACATAAGAGAAGGGCTAAAAAATGATGAGTGCGACCTCCTTCCCATCGGCACTTATCCATTTATAAATCAAGATCGGGAGGGCTCCACTCCCATTGAGCGATTGCTCTTACCGAAAGCTAGATATACCCATATGGCTATGTACTATGATCGGCTGGGGGTATGGGGAGAGCAGCTGATGAAGTGTACAGCAGCTACCCAAGTTTGTCTTGATGTAGGCCATAGCCACACAGAGGTGTGTCAAAGGTATGTTTTAGGTGAATTATTAGCCCCATATACCTTTGCCATATTTGCCTTCTCCCCTTTTTTCGAGGGCCGTCTAAATGGACTAGCTTGTAATCGAGCTGTTATCGTCAAACATCACGACCCAAAAGCTGCTGGCATCCACCATCATTTTATGAGTCATCTCATGAAAACGAAGGGATCTTTTGATATTCAGGATGTTATTCAGATCTATAAAAAATTTCTACTGGCGAGTCGGGTGTTAGTCACTCGTGATTATCCTCAAGTTTTGAAGCCATTTGAGGGTGAGCCTTTTGGTCATTGGCTAACGGAAGGTGTGGATGGTATATTCCCCACGGTGCATGATCTTGAGTTACAGCTTCATTTGACGTTTCCAGAAGTGCGGGCTAAAGGTTTTTTCGAACTCAGAAGTCCTGACGCACAAAGTGAAGCTTGGTTATATGCTCCAGTGCTTTTTTATATGGGGTTACTCTTATGTCCTGCCGTAAGACAGCAAGCCATCTCCCTACTGATGCCATACTTGAGCGATGTTGCTGACCATTGGGACAAAGCTTCATTAGGGCTCCGTGATCCTAAAATCAGGGCTATCAGCCAAAAAATCATGGAGTTAGCTATCCTCGGTCTCACATCTGCTGAGGGTAAGTTAAGTGAATCGATCAAACAGTCTCATGAGTTAAAGACACTGTCAGCTTATGCTCGTCATTTTACTTTTAAAGGGCGCACACCTGCTGATGATTTTATTGATTTCTGGGCAAAAAATAACCTCGGCCAAGAGCCCCGGATATCAATACCTAAAACCCTATGGCAACAGCTAGATGATTATTGGTACCACCAACAACTGAGCCAGTGATAAATAATTTTTTTATGATCAGTTGATAGAAAACCGAGATACTAATTACTTGAAGAAGTGCTACACTTAGACGATAGGTTACCGAGGAGCTCTGATTCTTAGTTGAAACGCGATTGACGTGTTTATAGCTTATGATCGTAGATGGTTTAATTTTTATTTTATTTCGTTTTTAGCGGTGATTAAACTTATGTCAGTTATGAGAAACGCAAATCCTGCAACCAAAGTCCTATCTGGTAAAAAGTCAGCTGATAAGGATGATCAGTCGAGTGATATTCGTGAGTCAGGTCACGATCCAGAAGATTCTTCGTATACTCAAGATCATTTTTATAACGAGGATACCATTGAAGAAAATATTAGCCCCATTAGTGGCAATCGTAAAATGGCCCCAGAAGACCTTGATAACTACATTTCTGATATTGCTGAAACAGTGAAAATAGGCCTTGATCATAGTATTTCAATCCTGACCCCATGGTTTTTCAAAAATATGCCCACGATCTATTATCAAACTACGCCACGAGGTGACAAGGTGCGTCACTTATCAGCTATTATCACCGGACATGTTTTTGAAACCAAGCAAACTGTGGATTTATGGAATAGAGACAAGTCCCTGGTGACCTATATTGGCCCTGGGGGGCAATCAGAGATTCTCACAGCTATGGCTAGGAAAATCAGCCATCTTGATCTTAAAATGGGGTCCATATATTTCTCGAAAGATAAATTGCTTTTTCTGGCGACTTTTCATACGAAAAAATATATTCCCTTTGATCTAGCTAACCGTCATATTTCAGATAAACTATCGATGATTAAAAAGATCTTAGCCGAAGCTTTCCCCACTCATCAGACGAGTGTTGATCGTTTTTTGGCGAGCTTGGATAACGATTTTATTACTTGTTCGACTGAGCTGCGAACCCGACTCACTTATCGGATGGTACTCCACATGGAGTCACATGAAGGTGCTCACACCTTTTTCGAACCGCGTAAGGACACTCCGAAACGAGGACGTTTGTCACTTGGGATGAAAGATACGGCTATCGGTCAGATTTATGAAACAGTGCTTGGTTTAATTCAGCGTAAGTTTCGTGTTTTGCGTAACTTTAATATTTGTGTTGATAAGGGCTATGAAAGTCCTATTACTGTTATGCATTTTGATATCCAACACCTTGAGGGCCGTGTGATCACACAGCAAAGCCCCGAACTTCTTGGATTAACGAAAGCGTTGCGTACTTTAGGATGGTTTGACCGCGATGATTATACCCAGTTTATGCAGCCGCCTTTTTCGGCCTCTATTAATGCTGCTAATTTGTTACGAGCTATGGCCGTCTGGACCCACGTTCAACTGAGTAAGGAGAACGCTTATTATTACTCTGAATATAAAATTTACCATACCCTGGTGTCTAACACAGAGTTAACCCAAGATTTATTAAGTCTATTTCGAGCTCGCTTCGACCACTCAATTTCCCAATTAGAACGTGAAAAATTAAATGCCCATTACGACAAACTGAAACAAGATATCGGAACAAAAATTAACGAGCAGCTCTTTGATGCGGTGTGTCAGGCGATCTTTAGGTCATGTGTATCATTTATTGATCACACCCTGAAAACGAACTATTTCCTGCCAACGAAAACAGGTAGTGCTTTTCGCTTAGATCCAAAAATTTTAAATTCAGATCATTACCCTGCTCAGCCTTTTGGTATTTTCTTTGTGGTTGGCCGAGACTATCGATTCTTTCAAGTGAGATGGAAAGATATTTCTCGGGGTGGTATGAGGGTGATTATGCCCCAAAACACCTCGGGCTATTCCCATGCTTTATCAGGTCTTTTTGATGAGGTATTTGATTTGTCGTTTGCGCAACAGATGAAAAATAAGGATATTCCAGAGGGTGGTTCAAAGGCTGTGCTCCTCGTGAAACCTGGTGGCAATAGATCTCGAGTAGTCAAAGGAGCTGTGAATGCTCTACTCGATCTGCTCGTGGAAAACGATGAGTCTTTAGAGGGTAAATCGAGTGAACTCCTCAAGTATTACAAACAAGATGAAATTATTTACCTAGGTCCTGACGAAAATATGACCAATGATCTTATTCATTGGATATCTCGTCAAGCTAGTCGGAGAGGTTATCTCTATGCTCGAGCCTTTATGTCATCAAAGCCGGGTGATGGTATTAACCACAAAGATTTTGGTGTCACAGCTGAAGGCCTAAATGTTTTCCTCGAGCATACTTTACTGTATTTGGGGATTAATCCTAGGAAGCAAAGTTTTAGTATTAAAATGACGGGTGGTCCTAGCGGTGATGTCGCGGGTAACGAGCTTAAAATTCTTCATCGTGAATACGGCGAAAATGCTAAAGTTTTGGTGATTGCTGATGGTTCTGGTGCTGCTTATGACCCCCAGGGACTTGACTGGCAGGAAGTTCTTCGGCTCACGGGAGAATGCATGCTCATTGTGCACCTTCT
>JAPOQT010000265.1 GCA_026710525.1 Pseudomonadota bacterium | reverse complement strand
TAGTCTTAGGGTGATAGGCTGATTTATTTCAATAGCACCCTTGGCAATGGTAATCTCATCGACCACAGTAAAAAAGGGTAGCCATCCTAGGGCTTGACGAGAACTTTGATAAATCCTCTCAGGAAAAAGAGTGGCTAAAATGCAACAAAGGACAGTCACACCAAAGAGAACTCCGGCTCTCGTGAGCAGTGGTCCCAGCAACATCTTTTGATAGTTGCGAGCATCTTTTTTGAGAACGGATAACCATTCGACAAGTGATGCTGAATGGCTTCCCTGTGCTTCTAACTCTAAGGCAGAGCGCAAAGATTCCTTGCCATGATAATGACACTCAAAGTGTTTAAAAAGTTGGGATTGATGACAAGACTGGTGCTGCCGCTTTTTGAGTTGCCGTAAAATCATAAACCAACTAAGAATAGAAAACACAGCAGAAAAGGCGTAAGGTGCCATAATCACTTGGGGCATAACCACCCCGGCCACCATCGCTCCCAACACACCTGTGCCAATAATGATGAACACTTGGAAAACTTGGTACCAAAGTTGATATCTCTGAAACCGTAAGATAAAACCCTGAAACTCACGAGCAATAGGGCCAGAAGATTTTTTTAAATCACTCATGATTATGGTCCATCACACCTGGCAGCAAGGTTTTTGACACCGATCCCACCCTTTGACAACACAGCCGTGGCGGCGAGAGTTACTGCACAGAATCATCAAAGCTTTCGGTTAATCTTGTGCCTGCTGTGTCAGCATCGAGCTCATTACTTTCAGGTAGCATTTGATCTGAGTTGTTTTGATGCTCAGCAGCACTCATTTTATCAAGCCAAGGTAGAATTAAACGGTCTGTTACCGCAAAAAATTCAGGAGAACTCTCTGACTCTATGATTTTATAGAAGTGAGATGTTTTTTGAATCTCAAACTGCATCATAGCCCCATATTTTTTTTGCACCTTATAAAGCACTTCATAATCAAGATGCTGAGAATACAGAGGCAAAATAAATAAACACGGAACTTTGATTCTCGAGCAAATTTTTGGTGAATTTTTCATCGCGTATAAATACTCATACAACGCCTTAAAGGTTAACCTTCCGAATTCATTTTTTTCATCCGGGCATTCATAGATACGCCAAAATTCTCGCAACCCAAAGGCCTGAAATTTTTCTTGCCAAGCATGATTAGCATCGTCATCTTGACCGACATCGCTCCAACCTTCATCTGAAAATTCTTCAGTTCTGGTCATTGTGGACACTAAAGTTTGTTCACTCATATGGGGCATTAACATTTTCGGCAAACGAATCCCTGGGAGTAAAGAACAACAGCTTTGAATGAGTTTTTCTTTGATTTTGCCTGGAGGCTCTTTGAGAGCGTATAAAGGTCCTGTGGCAATTAATCCGGCTAAAAATTTTGAGTTCTTGCGAGCAATTTTGGTCACAATAAGAGCTCCCACACCACGGGCGCACACCAGAGGAGCTCTCATATTATCCATGGTACGCACTAGAGCAATAATCTGGAGAATGTTATAACAAATCTTTGAAAAATTGCCAGCAAACTTGGTGTTTTTCTGACTGCCAAAATAATTGATATTAAAAATAAATACCTGTCTATTTTGGGTTAACCACCACTGAATCTCTTTTTTATAAAATCCGATATCTTCCCATAGGTCATGGACAATGACCACACTAGGCAGGTCACCACTGGTATCACACTGCCATTTATAAAGGGGCTCTACATGACCATCACCTCTCAGACAAGGGATCACTTCTGGCTCACGTAAAGATGCCGGCGGTAACACACTGGAAGACTTTGGTAGCTGGGAACTCATCATTTGCTCACTACAACAATCACACACACATAAAACAGCTTGCTGTCAACATCGTACTCACCTATCGTCTCATCGGTCAATATCTTAATTTGATCAACAATGTTCATGAGTAACAATGGTGATGGAGCCAACTTGACTTCATAGTAAAAAAAGATATAATGCCACATGCAGGTGCTGGTTAACGGTGACCTTAGGTGTCATCGCTCAACTGATCATAATCATAAGGGAGAGTATAGTGGCTAAATCAAATAAACGTGAAAAAGTAAAACTTGTTTCCACCGCGAAAACTGGTTACTATTATACTTTGAACAAGAAAAAAGGGTTAGATAAGCTGGTGCTGAAAAAGTATGACCCTAAAATAAGAAAACATGTGGAGTTTAAAGAAGCAAAACTACAGAAATAGTCTTGCTTCCCTGCTCACCAGGACTCTCAACATGTGGGATCTTTTGTTGGTGCTATCGTATCTCCGGTTTAGTGCATTATCACCTCTTCTTCTAGCTGATTCATGTTATTATCCACCACGAATTTTCAACCAGAACCGAAACCTCCTTCGGATGAACAAATCAAACTTTTTATCAAGGAAGAGGTCCGGCAAGGCAAAGGTTATGCTCTTGATCAAATGAGCCGTTGTCTTAAGTTAGACCAAAACGAACATTATTATGAATGGCCTAAAGCCATTAAACAATTAATCAGCTCTCAATTGTTACAAAGCTCATGGAAACGCTATCCCACTCCCTATCCGGTTGAGCTGGAAGAACTCATGTGCTCAAAGTTATCTCTTGCCCCTGGTTCTGTTATGTTCGGCCCTGGTAGCAGCACCATCATTGATCTACTATTTGCTACCCTATGTCACAACGTTCCCTGGGTGATTTTAGCGCCTTCATTTGTCCTTTATGATGTGAGAGCTCGCCTCCATCAGGTCACTTATTCACCTTGGTATTTAGAAGATCACGGTGATTTTACCCTCGATAGTTTACCGACTTTACACCCTGGATCTGTGGTGCTATTTGCCAGTCCTAATAACCCAACGGGTAGTCTACTACCCTACGACACCCTAAAACATTTACTAAAAACCTACCCACAAACTCTTTTCATCTGTGATGGTGCCTACGAAGAGTTCTCCCAGTTATCGTATCAACCTCTGCTCCATGAGTTTTCTAATCTTTTGATTTTAAAAACCTTTGCGAAGGCTTATTCAGCGGCTGGTATTCGCCTTGGCTATATGCTGGGTGCCAGTCAGTTTTTACGAGAACTAAGAAAATATCAATTACCTTTTAGTATCAATAATTTTACTTTAATTGCCTTGCAAACGATCTTGAATCACCCGACATTTTTTCAGGACGCTAAAGAACATATTAAGCTTACTATTAGGCAAAGAGAGTTTTTATTTTCTGAGATGTCAGCTTACCAGCGAGAGGGTTTTTATGTGATGCCTTCTCATGCTAATTTTCTCTTGATGAGATGGGATGATACCCAGCAGTGTAACCGTTTTTATCAGCGACTGAAGGCAGATAATATTTTGATTAGGAATCTCAGTGGTTATGGCCAAATGAAAGGCGCTCTGCGTGTTACTCTTGGTACGCCATCAGAAAACCAAATATTTCTCGACGCTTTTAAAAAGTGGATTCACACCCCATAATTTACCTGACAGAGAAAAACAAGGAAAGAGATTACCTGTGCTTTTTCAACGAAACAACAACAGCTCATGGGCTGCTCACAAGCGTGCTTTAGTTGTCTGTTTCCTAGTTTTGCTTGCCATCTCTCTGCCCTATGGTTTTCTTGTTTATCTTCATAGCAAGAGACATCCTCACCATCTGAGTCTCCAAGCGCCAGTTCCCGGCTTTGTTTGGTCTGTGACGGGAGTTTCCTCGACGAGTCAAAATGATCATGACTCTCAAGATAAAAACTTACAATACCTCACTCACCAAAGCTTATATGGGGCCGTCACTGTTGTTTATTATTTGTCAGATCGCTGTGGGTGTGATGAGGCGATTCGTACCATGAATCAACTAGCCAAAAGCTTAGATCAAAAATTTACGGTGAGGGAGCATTTTGAAGAAAGCGATTTATTTTTTCAGGGAGCTTTGGTCACTGCCCATCCATCTGCTTCACGATATCTTCATGATTTAGACCTGCAACATCGAACTAAAGCAGGTGTTTGGTATTTAGTGAATCAAGACGTACAAGATGATCTCACCAAGTTGTGGCAATTGAGCTCACTGAATAAGGTTATGGTAGGAGAACTACCAGATGCTCTCGTTCTTATTTTTGATAGTCGATCTTTACTCAGAGGCGTGGTGTCTGAGTCACAGTTAAGAACAGGAGAGCTAGCACAAATACTGTCTTTGGTATCTCTCGTCCATTTTCAATCATCAACCCATGAATATTTGAGAGAAAGAACCTTTTTTGGCGCCAAGAAAACAGCTCAGAAGCAAAAAAATAAACCATAACATCCCTATCTCTATGTGATTTTAAGTGAGATATCAATGGGTGTTGTGATTATTACTTAGTTTGAAGTGCTCAAAGTGAGTTATTATACATTTCTGTGTTTGATGTTCACTTTTCAAGTTAGATGAGCTCTTGGCCATAACCTAGGAGCCAAGGGCTCTTTTTGATTAAAAAGTTGGTTGGCATCTTTTGCATAGCCGGCCATCTAATAAATCACATCAAACAGTCGATAAAAACACTTTAGCTGAGAACTTACTTAGCGTTAGCGTGCTTAGATTATTTTACTAAAGTGTTGGTGATATGTTAGCTCAAGACATTAAACATAAAATTAAGGATTTGTTTAATGGGGAGCAACTTGATAGCCAGGCAAATTTATCGAAGATTTCCTTTTAGCTTATGGCTTATCCCCTGCTTCCCTGAAGCGAGAGTATGCAGGATTTAAAAAAAGTCAAGATAATTTTCTAGTTCCCCAAAAAGTGTTTTTTCAAACAAGCCCTGCTGTGAACCTTCATTTTTTGATTGATGAGATAGTTAATAGTAAAGTCACAGAAAAACAAAAAATTAGATTCGTCATAGTAACAGATAAAGATTATCAAACCTTACTCAGTCACGACACCCACACGGGTGACACCCTTGACATCAAGCTGTCTCTTCTGCCACATTATTATGATTTTTTCTTACCCCTAGCTGGTTTTGAAAAAGAAAGAACTCAGGAGGAGAATCCGGTTGATCGGGCTGCAGCTTATAATTTGGGTCAGCTGTACTCACAGATCTTAAAAGATAATCCTGAATTAAATAATTCAGAGCAAAGAACAAGGGAAGAGTTAAGTGAGTTTATTTGTCGGTTAATTTTTTGCTTTTTTGCTGAAGATAGTGAATTATTTGCCACGGATCAGTTTACTAAAAATATTATTAATCATACCAAAACCGATGGTGTAGATACGGGAGATTATATTGCCCAAGTCTTTGCTCGTTTAGGAGAAAAAGAACCATCGCCTGAGTACAGTCAGTCACTAAAAGACTTTCCATACGTCGCCGGTAAAATGTTTACCAAACAGCTTCAGGTACCAAGATTTACTCGAAAAACCAGAGAGATCTTACGTGAGCTTGGCCATCTAGACTGGAAGAGTATTAATCCTGATATTTTTGGCAGTATGATTCAAGCTGTCGGCCATGATGAGGACGAATTGTCAGCTGATGGCATTCAGTATACGTCACCGAAAAATATTAGAAAAATCACTGAGCCCCTCATATTAGCTCCCCTCAAAAAGCAACTCCGAGAGGCAGGAAGTGATCCGACAAAACTGAGAGCTCTTTTACATAGAATGGCTCGCATCCGAGTTTTCGACCCAGCCTGTGGCTCGGGTAATTTTCTGATCGTTGCCTATAAAGACCTGAGGCGACTCGAACTCGAGATTTTGTCAAGGCTTTTAAGTGCTGGAATAACAGAAATTCCACCAGAAAGTAGTATTGAGTTAAGTTCATTTTACGGTCTTGAAATTGAATATTTTCCAGCGCGATTGGCGAGTCTTTCATTGCAACTGGCTCAGCATCAAACGAACCGCGAGATGGCAAGTACACTTGGTTTTCCTTTATCTTCTTTGCTGGGTGAGGGTCAGATTAAGTGTGCGAATGCTCTTCGGTGTAACTGGCTCGAATTTTTTCATGTCTCTGATGGTGAGCTCTATCTTATTGGTAACCCTCCCTACAAGGGAAGAATTGGGCGAACAGCAAGGCAAAAAGAGGATCTAGCTATCCTTAGTCAGGATCATGAAATAAAAGGATTACAGGGTCTTGATTATGTGTGCGCTTGGTTTATCAAAGCAGCCCATTATGCCTGGAGCGCTCATAAAAATACCCATCAGCCGGGGTCAATAGTTAATTTTGCCTTTGTGGCATCAAGCTCCATTATCCAAGGTAGCCAAGCACTTAAATTGTGGCCCATGCTTTACCGTTATGGCGTGCGTATCAGCTTTGCTTACCAGGCGTTTAAATTCAGTAACCAAGCAATTGGTGGTGCTGAAGTAAGTTGTGTTGTGATTGCCATGCAAATCATGCAAGTAAAACCTTCAAACAAAAAGACTTTATTTCGTCAGGTTCAAGGCGCGTGGCGTTCGCACCAGGCCCCTTATATTAACCGTTACTTAAGAGCAGCTCCCGAAATTAACATACAAAAACAAAAAAAACCTGGGGACAGCCGTCCCGTTATGACGAGCGGTAGTCGATTACTCTGCGGTGGTTCTCTTATTTTATCGGAGCAGGAAAAAACAGAGCTCATATCCTCTTATCCTGCAAGCTCATCTTATGTTTTACCCCTAAAAAGTGCCGAAGATTATCTTTATCATAATAGCCGTTACGTTTTGAGAATTTCTGATGATCAGCTGGATCAAGCGCGGGAAATTCCCGAAATATCATCAAGGCTAGATAAAGTCTCTGAATATCGCAGTTCATCGACAAGTAAAGGCACTCGCAGGCTTAAAGACCAGCCACATCTTTATGGGGTGGATTGTTATCAAGATCGACTGAGTTTTGTTTTGCCTCGCACATCTTCTCATCGGAGAAAACACCTGCCAATTGGCTATCTTCCTTGTGGTGTGGTGGCATTAAATTCACTGCTTCAGGTGTTTGTGCCTAGCTCGTTTGTTGCCTCTGTTACTTCTGTTGTTACCTCTGTTGTTACCCCATCCCCCCCACTTCCCCGTGACTCACCTTCACCTCTTCGATGACACTCCTTCACACACATTCAATCATGACCAAATCCATAATGACCTCCTGACCGCTACT
>JAPOQT010000264.1 GCA_026710525.1 Pseudomonadota bacterium | reverse complement strand
CATTTTTTTGATTAAAAAAATTCATCTGAAACGTACGACACCAAGAGTGTCCTAAAAAAAATCGCCCAGCAGCATCATCAAAGGATTTATCTTGATTTTCATGAGCGTAACCAAACTGCTGACCGCTAGACCAAAAAATATTATACTTATTGCGGTGTTCAGTCTTGGTTACAGTCTCGAGGATATTAAGTTGCTGCTTTATGACTAAACCCAGTTGCTGAACTTCTGCTGTATTATCACTCATCTTATCTCCCGGTTATACTTCGATGTTAATTCAACTGAACCATCTCTGTCACCACTATATCGGTAAATACCAGCGAATGTGTAATCCCTAAGGAACGAACACACTATGCCATCTGATAAAATCTTAGTACAGGTTAGCTCAGCTTGTGCTATTCTTCTAGCTGCGAAAAGCCGAACTAAGTTTCTTGTTCTTGGTTAACAGCTCAGAATTTTTTGGAGAACTTTGCTCAAATGGAACGCTTAACTCCCGCAACTGATCCCATAACCGATTACACAGTAGCTTATCTCAGCCGACAACTCTCTGTTATCGCCCGCAAAGAAGTTGCGAAAGGTCACGGGGGGTTCGCTATTTTAGGTGAAGGTAAAGAATTAGCTCAAATAGCCATGGCAAAAACATTTCGACTCGGTGACTGGCGATCTGGATATTACCGTGATCAAACCTTTATGCTTGCTGTGGGCGCTTTGACAGCTGAGCAATTCTTTGCCCAAATATATGCCCATCCTGATACCAATTATGAACCCTCGTCTGGTGGCAGACAAATGAACTGTCATTATAGTAGCCGATTTTATCATCATGGTGAGTGGCAAGATCAAACACAAACAGTAAATGTGGCTGCTGATATGTCATGTACATCAGGTCAACTGCCACGACTGATAGGCCTTGGCTACAGCTCGTATTACTACCGTGTTTTAAAAAACATAGATTGTACTTTTGAACATATGGATAAATTTTCCCATTCAGGTCATGAAGTTGCTTTTGGCACAGTAGGGGATGCTGCTACCGCCGAAGGCCATTTTTGGGAAACAGTGAACGCTATGGGAGTATTGCAAATTCCCGTAGCCCTCTCTATCTGGGATGATGGTTATGGTATTTCTGTGCCTCGCCATCTCCAAACAACTAAGGGGAGTCTCAAAGAAATTCTGCCAGGATTTACCAGTACAGACAATAAAAAAGGGGTTAATTTTTTTGCTGTCAAGGGCTGGGATTACGAAGAGCTTATTAACACTTATCAGCAAGCAATTCAACAATGTCGTGATCATCACGAGCCCTGTGTTATTTTAGTTGACGAATTAACTCAACCCTTAGGTCACTCAACCTCAGGTAGTCATAGTCGTTATAAAAGTGAAGATCGTCTTAATTGGGAAAAAGAACACGACTGTTTATGGCAATTTCGGTCGTGGCTACTCCGGGAAAATTTAGCTTCAGAAGAAGAGCTCCTTGAATTAGAAAAAAGGGTGACTTTAGATGCTATGCTTGCCCGCGACAAAGCCTTTCAAGCTTGGCAATCACCTTTTTATCAGCAAAGAAGCGACGTTTCATCACTCACCTTTGAACTACAAAATGAAATTCAGAACAAAAAACTTCATAAAATCTATCCCCAGGTGGTGAAAAAAATAGATAAAATCATCCAACCTTTGTCCAATAGAAATGTTGATCACTGGCAGTTAAAACATGATGAACACAACCTACATCATGGTGAGAACATATCAAATCAGGATAACTTATCCATGGCCTATGATCAAAATTCTCTTATTTACGGGCAAAAAGTTTTATCTTTTAAGGAGCATCACTCTATTCTAAGATATGTGTTGTTTTGTCTAGAAAATTCAACAATCGCAAAATCTCTCACCACCCTAGCAAGTTTACGAGAATTAGAGCAATCATACGAGCAGTGGGGAGCGGAACACTACCGAAGTACTCTCTTTGTTAAGCATTGTTCACCACTATCCTGTGTGAATAATGCTCCCGTATTCCAGTCATCAAATCAGGTTGATGGTCGTCTTATTATTCGAGATTACTTTGGTCATAAATTAGCTCATGACAGCCGGATAGTGATTTTGGGAGAAGACGTGGGTGCCCTTGGTGGCGTTAATCTTGAGTTTGAAGGTCTCTATGATCAGTTTCCTCATCAGATGATCGATACAGGTATTCGGGAAGCCACCATCGTCGGTCAGGGTCATGGTATGGCCCTTCGTGGTTTACGACCCGTGATTGATATTCAATATCTCGATTATTTAATTTTTTGTCTGCAAGGCATGAGTGATGATATTGCCTCGTTACATTATCGGACTCACGGCGGTCAGGTAAGTCCTGTGATTATCCGATCAAAGGGACACCGGCTCATGGGAATATGGCATTCGGGCTCTCCGATGGCCATGATTTTACATACCTGTCGTGGTATTCATTTATGCACACCAAGAAACATGGTTCAAGCTGCAGGGATGTACGAAACATTATTGTCTGGTGATGATCCAGGTATTGTGATAGAGCCGATGAATGGTTATCGCAAACAAGAATATAAACCAGAAAACATAGGATATTACACCATACCCTTAGGTGTGATTGAGATACTGAAAGAGGGTCGTGATATCACTGTGGTGACTTATGGTGCTTGCTGTTCGATTGCTCTCAGCGCTGCAAAAACACTCCAAGATGATTATCATATTTCTCTCGAAGTCATCGATTGCCAAACACTTCATCCCTTTGATCTCCAGCACCATATTCGCCAGTCTATTGCTAAAACCTATTCTCTTATTATTTTAGATGAGGATGTTCCCGGGGGTGCTGGCAGCTATATACTTAAAAAAATCTTAGAAGACCAAAAATCATTTGAACTCCTTGACAGCCCACCAGTCACCATCAGTGCTGCAGAAAATCGTCCTGCATACTCAGTCGATGGTGATTATTACTGTAAACCACAACCAGAAGATCTTATTCAGGTTGCTTTTAAAATCATGGCTGATAAAGCGCCACAACACTGGCACAGGTCAAGAGATCAGTGATTATGATGTTGGTGGGTTATAAACAATGTAACCACAGAAGTGCATCGTATATTGTGCCCGCCCTTGGGTGAGAGAGCGAAGATTTTTGGCATAACCAAATGCTTTTCTGAGGGCGATAGTCCCCCGAATATGATGGCTGCCATCTGACTGTTCAGTAATACTTTCGAGTTGCGTTCCACGAGACTTTAAGTCGGCAGTCACCTTCGAAGCAAAACCAGATGGGGTAAAAATCTCAACGCGCATAGTAGGCTCTAGTACTTGAGGCGATAGCTCTGAGAGGGCTGTCCTTACTAATTGTGCAGCCACAAACCGCAAAGCACTGGGCTCACTTCTCTCTTTATCAAAGAAAATATCCTGTAGTTCAACCCCAACACCAATTACCTTATAACCCATAAGAGGCCCTGACAGAACGCCATCGTTTAAACCTGCTTCAAGGGCGGTTTTCATATGATCTGGTAACTCAGCAAAGCTTATTGCCATTAAGTTACCCTTTGAATGAGGACTATCATTTTTTGTTCCTACGGTAATTTTAAGAGTTGGGTGATTTTTCTCGTAGGGCAGTGAATACACTCGAGCTCGTAAGCCAGCAAACTGTTTGGAGCCAGCTACTTCTCGCTCGAATAATTTTTCAAAAACCCCTTCATTTTGGATTGTCTCACGATAAGAAACTTGGGGTGCCCCCATTTGGGTAACCACCTTAAATTCCCTTTTTAACCGATCAATCATAATCTCGAGATGGAGCTCCCCCATACCTTTGATTAACATTTGTCCCGTCTCTGGATCTTCTGCTGAACGAAAACTCGGATCTTCCATGGCGAGACGAGCTAAGGCATTTTCTAGTTTGGCACTATCAGCTATACTTTCGCATTCAATAGCAGCAGCCACCACAGGCTCTGCCACATGAAGGGATTCATAAATAATAGACGCTTTTTTTTCAGAGAGAGTATCACCGGTAACCACTGATCCTTTTAAGCCGACAAGAGCCACAATATCACCAGCTTCAGCGATGGTGATATTATCTCTTTCAGAAGAACGCATGCGCACCATTTTTTGTACTCGGTGGTTCATTTTTGTTCTTGGGTTATAAACAGTATCGCCGACTTTGAGAGTGCCTGAGTAAATTCTAATATAAGTGAGGACTCCAGCAAATTTGTCGTTGGCTATTTTAAACACCAGGGAGGAGAAAAGCTCATTAGGTTGTCGTTTGAGCGCTATTAGTTTGCTCTCGTTGTGAGGATCCATGCCAGTGGTCTGATCAACATCCGATGGTGCTGGTAGATAATCAACAGTGGCTGTTAATAATGTTTGAATACCCTTATTTTTAAGAGCGCTACCACACAACACAGGAACGACGACACCATCGATTGTTTGTTGACGCAAAGATTTTTTTAATGTGCCCACATCGACATCGCCATCTGAAAGATACTGACTCAGTAGCTCATCATCATTTCGGGTTAAAAAATCAAGTAGTTTTTCTCTTAGTTCGGCACTGGTTTCTTGATCTTCTTGACTCAGAGCAGTGAGGTCAGGCTCTTTGCTGACGCGAGAGCCATCTTCATTTTCAAAGTAAATGGCTTCCATGGTAACAAGATCGACGACTCCACGAAAATCCTGTTCCAAACCAATGGGATATTGGATAGGCACAGCCGCTCCTAGTTTTTCGCACAGGGATTCAACTGACTGGAGGAACTTAGCACCTACTCGATCGAGTTTATTCATAAAGGCAATACGAGGAACCTGGTAGCGATCAGCTTGTTTCCACACCATTTCAGATTGGGGCTCAACACCATGTACACTATCAAAGACGGCAATAGCTCCATCGAGGACGCGAAGAGAGCGTTCGACTTCTAGAGTGAAATCGACGTGACCAGGAGTATCAATGAGGGTAATATCATGATCTAACCACCGACATGTCACAGCTGCCGAAGTAATGGTTATTCCTCGTTCTTGTTCCTGAACCATCCAGTCCATAGTGGCGGTGCCATCATGGACTTCACCTAGTTTATGAATTAAGCCAGTATAATAAAGGATGCGTTCGGGGGTAGTGGTTTTACCAGCATCGATATGGGCCATAATGCCAATAT
>JAPOQT010000263.1 GCA_026710525.1 Pseudomonadota bacterium | reverse complement strand
TAAAAGGAGGATGTGGCACATTGCTTGGCAAAAGGCACAACAAGACACTCCTTTTTTGGGTTCTCCTAGTGAGGCATCCCTTCTTATGCCATCAATGGAAAAGTGTTTCCATCTTATTGATCAATCAAATGAGCTCCAGGCTAGGATCAAGAGCATTCAAAAGGATCAAGAGCATTTTGCTCAAAAAGTCAACAAACTAGCTCACAGCCTTAATTTTACCAGTGCCAACACAACTCGAAACAGGGATTTCCTCGAGCTAGCAGAAAACCTCATCCACGCTTTAACTCAAGCCCAAGAACAGCAGTTGCAATTTAGCCAATTAACTGAAAAAATAACACACCTAAAGAGCTTGATCACAGAGGAAAAAAAAGAACACTCTGAGGCGATAACAACCTTACAAACTTGGTGTCAGCAAGCAAAAGTCAGTGAGGATCATAGTGATAGCGGTGAACTAACCCATGCTGGTAAGCGATCAGATAGAAAACAACATTTATTACGGGAAAAAGAGATGAAGCATCAGGAGATTATTCGTTATGGTGATGGCAAAACCATCGATGATCTTACTCATGAGTATGGTGACACCACCAGCGAAGAATTAAGTCAGCAAATAGAGCTACTTGAAGAACAACGAAAACAACTCGAGTCACAACGCGATGAGCTCAATAAAAAAATTGGACAACAGACAAGTGAGAAAAATAGAATTGATGGCAGTTCTAAGGCTGCTGAAGTATCTCAGGTTGCTGCTGAGTTAGCTGCCGTTATCGAAGGTCAGTCCGAAGAATACATACGACTCCTAGTAGCGTCACTCATACTCGAACAACAAATTGATAGTTACCGCGACACTCATCAACAGCCAATACTCAAAAAGGCTAGTCAGATTTTCAAACGCCTTACCGGTGGTTCTTTCCTTAGTATTGAGGATGATCTCCATCAAGGTCAATTCGTGTTAGTTGGCGTGAAACATAACTCACAGAAAGTTCGTATTGAGGCTATGAGCACAGGTAGCAGAGACCAGCTTTTCCTTGCTTTAAGATTGGCTATGATCGAACAACATCTCAGTGAGGGAGCAGCCATGCCTTTTACTGTGGATGATATTCTTCTCGGCTTTGATGATCAACGCGCCCGTGTGACCCTTGAGGTCTTAGCTGATTTAGCTCAAAAAACTCAAGTTATTCTCTTTACCCACCACCGACATATTCTTCTCATGGCCCAAGATCTCGCTAGCAGCAAACCAGGATTATCCTATTATCACCTAACAGAAAGCTCGTAGTTGGATGTTAACAGCTATCTTGATCGATCTGCTAGTAAATCATAATTCTCTACCAAGTAGGAGATGGCCATGGGCTTGAGAGCAGCTTCCATAAGTTGTCCCTTGATCATAGAACATCTGTTACACAACAACCACAAGGTTTTTGGATCTAGCTAAATGACTATTCAGGAGATCAAAATTCAGACACCCTATGATCAAAACCAAGCTTGTACTCACTTGTATCAGACCATTCTCCAGCGAATATGATTGCAACATTTGTGTTTTTACCGACAGCGCTATTCACTAACAGTGATGTGATTCAGGAGCAAATCTTCCCTGATGATCATCGTGATATTGGTTATTCGTGGTATTTCCTGCCTTAGGTCACAGTCAATTAACTCACACAAGGTATGAGGGAACCGCCAGGCTCTAGAAAAACTCTTCATCTCCCATTTCGGTCGGCGGTGACTCATCCTCACTCTCAACTACTGGCTTATGTTTTTCAGGTAGGAGAAGGTACCACTTTTGGTTCTGGCAACTCATCATGTTGACGAGATGGCATCGTCGGAACAGCACCTTTTGATTGTCTTAAAGCATGAATTTTTTGATAACTTTTTTCAATATCACACGCCTCACCCACACAACCACATAACTCATGAATACGTTGAATATCTCCCCTCGAAAGCAATCTATGAGTCCCCAAATCGATACCAGGGAACATGATAGAACCAAGTTCATTAATATGAGGAAGACCGAGAATATGGCCTAATTCATGAAGAGTTATGGTCTCTATGTCGTGTACTTTAATGAGCATAGTAGTGAAACGATTACTAACATTCCCCCACCGAATTTTTGTATTATACCAAATATCAAATTGAAATCTCCCGCCAGTTAAGGTTTTAATAGCGGCAATAGCGCCTGCTCCTTCCATGTTAAGGATTCTAAATTGGCTGAATTCCGCATCAGAATACTTTTTAGTGGAAAACGAAATTCCATGATATTGTTGCGATGGCCATCATTGACGTTGGTAGCTAGCTCACCATCAAAATATGTTTCTTCAAACAGTTTTTTACCAACAGCAAGCTCCCACTTATGGATAGCCATCTGAATACCATGATGTAGGTTTTGCGGTAACTCATCCTTATTTGGCAAGGTATATTTGATTGGTGTGTGCCGACAATTTTCAGGCTCGGATTTACCTGAATTATCTAGATGAGGATGACTGACCTTTAGCGATAAGTCACCATAAAGCCCCACACTTCGACATGATAGGAGACAAAAAGCGATCATCACCAAATATAACAAATAATAGCCATCTTTTATTTTCACGGTCGATTAACTCTTAAAATTAGGTGTCAATTGATCGTCATACATGAAGTGTGTTGTAATATAATTTTTTTACTACTTTCTCTGGTGCATCATTACTGCTATTAACTTTTATGATATTTCCTGCCTTAATTCACACTCAATTAACTCACATAAAGTAGGAGTGAACCGCCAGGCTCTAGAAAAATACTTCATCTCCCATTTCGGTCGGCGGTGACTCATCCTCACTCTCAACTGCTGGCTTATGTTTTTCAGGTAGGAGAGGGTGCCATTTTTGGCTCTGGCTTTAACTCATCATGTTGACGAGATGGCATCGTCGGAACAGCAGTTTTTCATTCTTTTAAAGCCCGAATTTTTTGATAACTCTTCTCAACATCACACGCCTCACCCACACAGCCACATAACTCATGAATACGTTGAATATCTTTTCTCGACAAAAATCTTGATAGCGGATTGGCAACCATCATACCACCTCCTCTTAGCTGTTTCAGAGTATAACTCTTAGTATTATTCATCATAGAGTAATTATCCTGATTATGAGGAAGACCAAGAACATGGCCTAGTTCATGGAGAGTTACCTCCTCTAAGTCACCTATAGTCACGGAAAGATCAAATGGTACCACCATTTCATTAGCATCCCCCCACTTATAATGGGCTGTGTTGTACCAAATATCAAATAAAATTTTACGGATTTCTCTGCGTTTAGTCCGACGATTCATTCTAGATAAGAATTTAGTAGTGACAAGGGCTCCCACTCGTGCATTTCTCAAGGTTGTAGGCAGATATCTTGTTGGTGGAAAACGAAATTCAAGAACATGGTTGCGAAGTCCATCCTCTTTATTGGTAGCCAAATAACCATCAAAATGTGTTTCTTCAAACAGTTTTTTACCAACAGCAAGCTCCCATTTATGGATAGCCAGCTGAACATGACGATGTAGGTTTTGCGGTAACTCATCCTTATTTGGCAAGGTATATTTGATTGGTGTG
>JAPOQT010000262.1 GCA_026710525.1 Pseudomonadota bacterium | reverse complement strand
CGTGCGATCATAAAGCCATCAACCATAGGTATAATATCAGGGACTCGTTTACTTGCTAACTGTGAATCAACTCGGGAGATGAGCCAAGGAGATAAAGGATCATCAGGGGGAAAGGCATTTCTTAGATCATGGAGGGTGTTAAGGTCTAAGCAGCCAGGTAGGAGTAAGTAATGAACCTTGGCATCCTGTAAAGCTTTGAGAGACTTTTTGAGGAAGTTTTTAATTTGAGTGTCGGCATCCCCTCGTTTCACTGGGATATATAGGGCAATACCAGGAGTCACTCGACCGCCTCTCACCACATCACAGTGTAGTTCCCCCGCCTGGTACTTTGACACTTTCACCATACAAGAGTCGAAGCCAATAAAGAGGTCATCTCCAGGAACTAGGCTATTCCACAGAAAGCTATTCGTATTCACCGTATTCCCGAGATAAAAGATTTGGTGACCATCTGGGTATTGAGCTAGTTGGTCGCGACGACTTGTGATGATAACTTTGGTTTGGGATGTGAGGGTCAATGGCTCCCCGGAAAAATCAAGGGGGAACCGTTCTTGTGGAGTTAGCGCTAACATGATGGCGGGTAGTGGTTGGTTCAGCTGTTCTTCTGATTTTTTCGGCTGGGTATTTTTTAGAAATGTGAGTGTTTTTTCTTGTTGATCAAGAAAAGATTCAATACACACACTTTGTGCTCGAGAGCTAAGTAACTTCTCAGCGTGGGTGTTTAAATGATTTGCTTCAACGCACCAAATAATACGGGTACTACCGGATGGTGAATCAGCGGAGTGGTTTTGGAGTGGCATAAAGACCTTTTTAGTGAGAGTATGAGGGTAGATTAACTATCCATAACCAGAGCGACATTATTATACATGTTCGTAGCAAATCAGGGTTGAAAAAGT
Source organism: Pseudomonadota bacterium (assembly GCA_026710525.1). Lineage (GTDB taxonomy): Bacteria > Bdellovibrionota_B > Oligoflexia > Oligoflexales > Bin106 > Bin106. The sequence goes on along the minus strand of JAPOQT010000262.1, from coordinate 1,486 downwards.
TTATTCACGTTCGTGTTCCTAGTTTATAAGGAAAACCTTGCTTCTTTTAAAGCAGAAATAATAGCCGATAAGCGCCGTGAACCTAGCGTCGATTAAAAAATATTAAAAATGATGGTAATAAAAAATAGTCATGATTGAAGTTAGACAAATATACTTAAACCTGCAATAAGGATAAAAGTTGAATTTTGCTTTAATACAGCTCGTATTCATCGTGATTTTTTTCTTTGCTTCATGTGGCCCGCCTAAGCTTGTCATTGTTCCGGCTCAGTCAGAGCAGGAGCAGTCTCGGCAGCCAGATGATCGTCCGACGCCTCTGCGTCAAGGCTTGCCAGTGCCAGAGGTGACTAATCAAGAAAGACAGCCGGTAGTATTACAAAATCAGCGTAGCAATAATGGTCAAATTTTGCCGATATCTTTACCGTCTACTCCTCCACCTTCGCCGTGTAATGATCCTCAGAACTTTCTCATTGAAATCGGTGGCGATACTTTTATATTGGATTCATGGAGCTCAACCATATGGGCAATAAAGTATGGTTCAGGTGGTTACGGTAATTTTGTTATGAGCTTTGATGATCTGATCTATTTTATGCGTGGTAATTCCTTTAATCCAGTGGTTATTGCTGGTGAGCTCTACCGACCATTAGATCATAATATTACTGGCGAGGTGGCTTATATGAAGTTTGATAGCGCTTCTCAGAGTCAAGGTTCTCGTCAAAAGTTTTATCATGCTTTTGGTCGAGCTCAGTTCGCACCGGCTGGTTACACGGTTACTTATGAAATACAAGAACAGTCAAAAAGCCGGTCATATGATATTGAAATTGATCTAGCTCCTGCAGGTTCCTGTGTAGCTATGTACCGAAATCAAGCAGGCCTTCCCTATTCTGGTGGCGAACCCATCCTATTACTCCATCCATATGACCAGACTAGTTACTATAAAAAGTCATCTCCCCAATAACAATTAAAAAAAATATTTTAAATATTTTTGATAAGTTCCGAAGAATAACTCGAATGCGATGTTAGACCGGAATGTAATTATTATTCTCAATGTTTTTATGCAAAGTGCACCAAAATATGGGTAGTAGCTTTAAAGAGGAGTTTTAGATATGTGTCGATTCAAATCAATTCGATTATTCATGCATTTAGCAGTGACTGCTAGTCTGGGGGTATTTGCCTTCAGTTGCAGTACTGGTGATACTGAGCCAGATCAGCTCAGAGATGACACAGACCCACCGGCTGAGCTGCCAGAGCCTGCGCCAAGTCCTGATCCAGTGCCAGAAGAAGAAGTAACAGAGGATCTTGTTGACCAAGAACCAGAACAAATGCTCCAATCACCGGTTCAACAGGGCGGAGTTATTCAAGGTAAAGGTGGTGTTGTTCAAGGCAAGGGCGGCATTCTCCAAGGTAAAGGTGGTGTTATTCAAGGTAAAGGTGGTGTTGTTCAAGGCAAGGGCGGTGTTGTTCAAGGTAAAGGTGGCATTCTCCAAGG
>JAPOQT010000261.1 GCA_026710525.1 Pseudomonadota bacterium | reverse complement strand
CTCTCCGCAACTGAGCACCCATAATCTCAAAGATTTTTTTTATCACGTCTTCACGAGAATCCAGCTACCTCGTGATTTACTCATCTTAACCGGCACCACCATTGATACCCTTGATTATTCTTCAAAAGTCCTCAATTTTGGCTCAAAAGCTGTTTTTGTCTGTGCTGGTCCTGTTTGCCGGCAACTATCGACTCAAGTGCCTGAACAACTTACCGGTGTAACTGATACTGCTGTGGTCATGCCTGGTGTGGTTGCCATCACATTGCCCCACCAAACAGGGGACCTAGATCATCAGGATAATTTACTATCACTAGCCATTAACTCTCTCAATGAGAATTTATGGCAAAACATCGTTTTGATCGTCGTATGTGACCAGGCTAACGTTGTCTCTCAATCAATGGCGGATTTTGTATGGCACTGCTTTACCAAAAGCGATCCTTGCCATGATTTACATGGCAAGAATCAAAGATACGAAGGTAAACGTTGGCTCTTTGATGGCCCTTTGTTTATTGATGCTCGAAGCAAAAGGCATCATGGCCCCGTATTAAAGCCTTGCCCTGATTCTGAACGGCGAGTTGATCAGATCATTGCTCAAAACCCCCAGCTTTCCTCCCTTTTCGATCAAAAAGGGGCCAAGAAGTAACCTAGTGATGCCAGTTGTTTAGCCATCGACTCGCCACTAAAAGCTAGTAAGATTGCTTTCCTGTCTTTTGTCTTACCACCCATGGCAACTTAACTGTCACCCTGGTTACTGTTATTTGTTTGCTCCACCCTTTCTATTTCTTGTTCTAATGTGTGGACCAGATGATCTTTAACATTATCATCTAACTGGAAATTAAACATACGTCTTAGCTCGCTCTTCATATCCTTAATTCGTGATACCGCCACACCTAAGGACTTCATAAACTCAGGAATCTTTTGGGGTTTAATAAAAATTAAGGCCAAGCTAGCAATAATCAATAACTCAAATAGACCAAAGTTAAGCATCATTTAATCTTTCTCATGGGATACTCGTGGTCCCCAAGCAGGAGTTTGAGCAGAATAAAGAGGAACAGGGATTTTTATTTGCGACGAACCATCACGACGCATCACATAGAGAGCAGGAACACCCTTAGAGTTTCTGCCTTTACGATTCGAATGGAAAACAATGAGTTGGTCGTTTGGCGACCAAGAAGGACTCTCATTATCACCACTTTTTAAAGTGAGACGCTCAAGATTACGACCACTACGATTCATCGTAAATATGTCAAAACGATCGATCTCCTTATCATAACCAGCAAAAGCAATTTTCTCTGAATCACGAGAAAAGGCAGGGTTACCATTGTACCAACCAGCCCAGGTGAGCCGCATGTCTTGGACAACCTGAAGACTACCAAGCACAGTACGTCTTAACTCAGCTAAAAATATATGTGGGTTACCAAAACGACCAGAAACGTAGGCAAGATAACGACCGTCTGGCGAAAAAGTCGGATCAACATCCAAACCTTTACCTTGGATAAGCAAACGTCTGATACCCCCATCTTCAGGGACCATAAAAATATCGGTATCATGCTTACCAAGCCCTGACAACACCACCCAAGATGAGTTGTTATCTGATTGACCACCAGAATCAATGCCTGGATGAGCCGAAATAGGCTTAATTTTCTTGGTGGATAAATCATAGACATACAAATCAGGGTCTCCTGACCTGTATGAGGTAAAAAAGATTTTACGACCATCTGCACTCCAAGATGGCGATAAGTGAATAGAATCATGACGGGTAATTTGCTGGAGATCAGAACCATCTAATCGACAGGTAAATACTTGTTTTGACGTACCCTTAGCTTTTCTACCAATAAAAACCAAACGAGAAGAATAAAGACCTGATTGCCCAGTGTAACGAGCTAAAATTTTATCAGCTAACTCGTAACTCCAGGCTAAAAGCTCATGGGAGGATGACTGTGTGAACTCTCGAGTCACTTGCAGTGTGACCATCCGAGCCTGAAGGTCAGCAAGTAAAAACTCGTAGCGATGGTTTGTTTTATTCCCCTGACTGCTAGTCACCCGAGTAAACAAAACAAGATCTGCGATTCGATCTTCTTGAGTCGCCTTGCCATCTCGTTGCGCCATCCAACTAACTAAACTCATACCCTTCTCTGGCCAGATAAAATGGGGTGGCTCATAAACAGGTAGCTTTTTTGATTGAAAAAATAAACTCTGCTCCAGAAGCTTAGCTAGGTGTTCTGAAAACTTATTCAGGGTTAAAGATAAATCTGGAGAAACAGTGCCATCAAGATGACGATGTGGCACAATAATCCGATAAGTACGAAATGTGGGATCAGACATATGAATATGAAGGTTTTGCTGATTATCAAATGATGAGTTAGGTTGATCTGTGGTATTTGGCTGAGGTCCTATCAGCACCTTATTCATTTCTGCCCCAAAAACGACCGACTGAAAACTTAACAAACAACAGAGTAGAGCGGTGAATATCAAGCACACATAATTTTTCATCTGGCTCGCTTTATGGTTGTTGAAATTTAATAAACACGTCACACCTAACTTATGAGTTTTTCATACTATTCATCTTCCCGGTCCTGAAAAGGATCGAAATGGACCATAATCACTTTCCCAATCAGGGCTGGAGGTGGTTTAGGTAAAGGTTGGGATTTTTTAATCATCTCAAGACTCATGGCATCAAATACCTTATCCCCTGACGAGGTGTTCAGACCCATTTTAGCAATTGTACCATCCCTCATCAAAACGATTCTCACCGTAGTTTTTAACGCATTATACTGAAATTTATACACCTCAGGCAAAGCATAATTTCTCCCCACTTTTTTTTGCATAGCCAAGACAAAGGCTCGAATCTCAATGGACTGACTGGAATCACCATCTAATGTCCAACTTTTAGCATTCTTAGTGGCTGAAATTTTTGACTCGGGAGACTCTAAGGTTTTTGAGAATTTTTTCAATTTTCTCGCCTTCTCTTTCACTAAACGTCGCGCCATATCTTGTTCTAAAATACCCTGACGTTTACTTTTTAAAGCTAGCAAAGCTTGCTGTTTTAACATCTCACGCTTCTTCCGTTCCGTTTGTGAAATCACTGGTGTCGATTGACGACTTGGCTGTGACGATTTGTGGGACTTAACCTTTTGTTGTGACGGTAGTTCTTGTTCTTGTAACCTAACACCCTCATCACGGACAACCTTCACATGTTTTGGTAATTGGGGCAGTATTTTCTCTGGCACCTTGATTTCAGATGACGCCTTAGCCTTCGAGAGGACTTCTTGATTGCGACTTATTGACTTTACCGGCATCACCTCAATATCGAGAACTTCATCCAGAAGCTCCGGATCAGGTTGCTTCTCAGAGTGTACATAAACTGAATACAATAGGGCAACGTGAAAAATAAGGGATGAGATGATACTGAGTGAAAAAAGCTTAGCTGAAAACACTCGACATCTCCATCATAAGGGACCTAGTGAGACGATTAGTCAGGGGTACGAACAACAAGACCAATATTTTTAAAACCTGCTTTTTTACCCGCATTCATCACAGTAACCACTCGTGCGTACACCACATCACGATCAGCTTGGATAATAAGTTTTTTTTCATCACTCCGAGACTGTTGGTGTTGATCAAGGAGAAAGTCTTCCAGCTTTTTTAAGGTAAGATTAGTTTTTTCATGAAAAAACTGACCATCTTTGGCTACAGTAATCACTACTTTTAATGCTTTAGCTGGTAATACATTTTTCGCTTCTCGACCAAGTTCAGGCACTCGAACATTAATACCAGACAACGACAGCGGTGCAGCCACCATGAAAATAATCAGCAACACCAACATGACATCAATCAAAGGAATCATATTAATCTCAGCCATCATCGCCGATGAGTCATCATCACGATCATCGAAAGAGGAAAAAAAAACCAAAGTAGCCACCCTAATGTAACATGCTTAAGAAGAGCTCTTACTCGAGGATATCTGAGTTCCTTCGCCATCTGTATAAGAAAATTGATTCAGCAAATAACGCTCGATAATATTAAGGAAGTCACCGATAAACTCGTCAATACTGCCGGTAATCCGTCTCATAAGATGTTGTGAAATATTAAAAGCAATAACTGCAGGCACAGCAGCTAGCAAACCAAAAGCTGTAGCAATAAGAGCCTCTGACACTCCTGGCGCCACCACCGTTAGTGATGATGATCCCGTGGCAGCAATTTTTTCAAAAGCATTCATAATCCCCCAAACAGTACCTAAAAGCCCGATAAATGGTGCTGTTGAAGCTGAGATAGCGAGAAACAATAGTAGGCCCTCAAGGTTCTTTTTTTCGATCAGTCTGGCTTTCCTCATACTACGGCTAATGTTATCGACAGACACCTGAATAGCTAAGCCTGGTGGAATCACATGGTGTTCGTTATCCTCAGATGGGGTACATTTAATAAGTTCATCATAACCAGCTAAGAACACGGATTTTAAGGGTGAATTTGGAAACTGATCCATCATAGCATGAAGATCATTCAGGGATGAGTACTGCCAAAATTTCTCGATAAATTCACGACAAAGTCCTTTTATTCTTGTGAGGGTGACCACCTTGTAAAAAAGGATGGCCCAACTGAGTAGAGAAAACAACAGCAGAACAAGAAGAACTGAAAAAACAATCACTCCCCCCTGCAAGGCACGAGTAAATATGTGACGAACCTCGCTCCCAGCGGCGTGATCAGAGTTGGTAAGGTTCCCCTGATCCAACTGACTTGGGGCATCAGACAAGGTTTTTTTTTCCTGTGTTTCAGTCTTTGGATTCGCCCTAAGATCACCCAAAGACAATATGAGACAGAAAAGAAAGACAACCGGCAACAAGCATTTCCTGTGGTAACAATAATGGCTCAAAAAACGCCCCTTAAATCAAAATATGGGTTAAACGACTGAATGTGAGTGTAAGCTAAGAACGCTCCTGAATAGGAATATAGCTGGTATTGGTGGCCCCTTGATAGATTTGTCGTGGTCGACCAATTCTTTCTTGATTCTTTTTCATTTCAACCCAATGAGCTATCCAACCAGGTATTCGACCAAGGGCAAACATCACAGTAAACATCTCGGTGGGAATACCCATAGCCCGATACAGAATGCCCGAGTAAAAATCAACATTAGGGTAAAGTCGTTTATCTAAGAAGTATGAATCCGAGAGAGCCTCTTCCTCAATTCTTTTAGCAAGATCAAGTAAGGGATCTTGCACACCAAGATTACTTAATACCCGATCACAGGCTGCTTTAATGACCCGCGCCCGTGGATCAAAGTTTTTATATACCCGATGACCAAAACCCATTAACCGAAAAGGATCTCTCCGATCTTTAGCCCGGCGCATAGCTTCCTTAACATCGCCGCCACCCTTGTGGATAGTCTCAAGCATTTCAATAACTGCCTGATTAGCGCCACCATGCTTTGGTCCCCATAAGGCGCAAATACCAGCTGAAATCGAAGCAAATAAATTAGCATCTGATGAACCCACGATGCGCACGGTAGCCGTCGAACAGTTTTGTTCATGATCACCATGGAGAATAAACAACATATTCAGGGTTTTTTCGAGTTCTGGATCAACTTCATATGATTCAGAAGGTACCGCAAACATCATATGCAAGAAATTGGCACAATAACTCAAATTATTTTTTGGATAAATCACTGGTTGACCAATAGATTTTTTATAAGAATAAGCTGCAATCGTTCTCAATTTCGATAGTATTCGAGGCACAATACTTTGGACCTGACCAATATTATTCGGATCAAGGCTATCTGAATAATAAGTGGAAAGGGAACACACCATGGATGACAAAATAGCCATTGGATGAGCTTTTGGCGGATAGCCATCAAAGAACCTAAGCATATCCTCATGGATCAAGCTATGATAGGTGAGTTGATCACGAAAAGCTGACAATTCTTGTTGATTCGGTAGCACTCCATGAATCAGCAAATAGCTAGTCTCAACAAAATCACTTTTTTCCGCTAATTCTTCAATGGCAATACCTCGGTATCTTAGAATGCCTTTTTCACCATCAATAAAGGTAATCTCTGACTCCGTAGAGCCCGTATTACCATAACCTGAATCAAGAGTAATATAGCCAGTTTCTTGTCTGAGTCGTGAAATATCGATAGCCTTCTCATTTTCAGCACCAGTAATAACAGGTAACTCATAGGTTTGTCCTGCTAGCTCAATTTTACATACATCACTCACTGAAAAGCTCCTTTCATTAATATATTAAATTGCCCTCACCATACCAAGCACTATAGCTGCCTAAATGGTTTGTCTTTATCTTCTAAAGTAGCGGCAAATATCAGGCTCGACACAAATACTAGCCCATAGGTTCATTTGCTTGCGTTACTGTATGAAGTAACCACACCTAGCTATTTTATGGTTGTCACTGAAAACATGCAAGACAATTAAGTATAAAATTACCTGTTTAGCTGAAAATCATCGTATGAAAGACTATGTTGTGCTCCAGGAATGTTGTTGTGACTTCCTATTTTTCAACCATTTGGACCATGTATGTAACCAGTAAAGTCTGTGACCATTGAAATCGTCTTTCATTCAGGGGTCCTCGATAATAAGAAAAGTGAAAAAATATACATCGATGTATCCGTTAAATAAATCCCGAATTTTATAGCCTTTTTAAGGCTGGATAACCCTCCAAACCATTATTCAGGTGAATCTATCCTCACCAAAACACCCCCCATAGCCACCTTGAAAAACAAGGCTCACCCACCAAACTAAAAATACTGTTTAAGCATCTCAATTTTAGCCGATAAAGCACACGAACGCTTTATCAAAATTTTACTAAGAATATCATTTATGGGTATCAATTTTTCCAGAAGAAGCGATAAGAATGCTTCCCTCACAAAAGAACAGAAACAAGCCCAAGCTTATGCAAAAAAACTCATCAATAAAAAGCAAATTAGACAAGCTGCCACCATCCTTGACCGTGCTCAACTTTTCCGAGAAGCTGTCAGTGTTTTTGAGGAACATGGCTATGTTAAAGAAGCGGCTGGCATTCTTATTCGCATTGGCGCCGTCCAAAGAGCAGGTTTTTTACTCGCAAGAAACAAATACTACCTAGATGCCTGTGTTGTTTTTCAACGAGCTGGTCTGTTTAACGAAGCAGCTACGGCTGCTCAATCTAGCAAGAACTTTAAGCTAGCTGCTGAACTTTTTAAAAAAAGTAAAAAGCCAGTCGCAGCAGCCAAGTGCCACCTACTCTCAGAAAAGTTTCTTCTCGCAGCCCGTTGTTACGTTGAGGCCTTTGACTATCTCAATGCGAGTAGATCTTTCGTGTTATTTCGAGAAAAGTATCAAAAATCATGGCAACCATCTCTCATGACTGATAATGACAGACAGCATATTGTTGAGTGCATCATCCGAGGATTTGGCTCCATTTCACTGATTCAAATGCTGCGCAACTCTACTGCCATGAGCCAACTGATTATTCACATTGCGCAAAAAAATCAACAAAAAATTCTCATCGCCCTGATAAGATATGCCACTGCGAAAGACATTGAAAGAGTCGTGTCAAAAATTAATTACTCTCTCAACTATGCCAAAACACTCGCTCATTTGCTCTATCGTAATAACCATCCAAAATTTGCTGGTTATGTATTTGAAAGATTAGGCGAATCTTATTTAGCTGCGCAAGCATTCGAAGAATGCGGCCAGTATCAAAGAGCCTTATCTCTTTTTCATCTTACCGGACACGAGGCAGAGTGTGAAAGACTGAAAAAGAAGATGGCAAACCTAAATCAAACCAATGAAGAACAACACGAACAAAAAGCTGACGTGATCAAGAAGCCACCACCAAATCAAACCCCCCATATCAAGCCAGAAGTAAATCAGATTACCAAAACAGAGCATATCACTCCCAAAAGTTTCAGCCAATGCACCTTGAAATCATGTGTTGACTTGAAAGCACCCAAATCTTTTTATTTTACTTATTTGTTTAGCGAATTGACGAAATACGAATGTAATGATTTATGGCAGTTTGGTATGGTAAGGTACGTAAAAAAGGGAGAAGTTCTGTGGCAAACAAGTACGAACCCCATGTTTGGCATTGTGCTAAAAGGAAGCTTAATCCACAAAAAAAAGCAGGAGATATTCCGTCATTCTGACTGTTTTGGTGAAATCTTAATATTCTCAGATATTAAAGTTAATATGGCTATTATAGCTCAGTTAGAAAGTGAAGTATTTTGTTTGAATCGAGATGAATTCACCTTATTTGCCGATAAATTTGGCGGCCATGCATATAAATTATATAAAGCTTATATGAACCACATGATTGGTAGAAATCGTCCACAAGCTTTGTCATCATAATCCTACTCGGAAGAACATCCCCAAGTTCTTGATGAAGTCTCCTTCTCCTCATCAATAAAATCCGGCATAGGGTGAGGATTCCCATTTTCATTTAATGTCATCTTGTTCATGTGACCATCAGGCAGTCGATCACTAACCCATTGCTTAAAGTAAGGCACATAAACCATCTCAAAGTCAGGACAACAGTTGTCTCGATAATAGTTAACACAACTGGGTAACATAAGAGCAGCAGAGATAACACCAACAACAATCTCCTTGCCTGAACTAGTAGACTTAACCACAGGGCCACCGGAATCCCCTCGACATACACCCTGAACAGGATAATCGAGGACTGGTCCAGTGCGAGAGAAAATGCTTATTTTATTTGGTGTATCAGACTGGGCATCAAGTCGTTTTATATAGACCCGGGGTAATAATCGTTTAATCGGAGAAAAATAATTTAATACTCTCTTATGAACATTGAAATACTTCGCATCTTCTCCCAGCCAGCCTTGACCAAAGTATCTTTGGTCAGTTTTAGCACCAAAACCATAAAGCCAAACCTCGCCGCTAATTTCACTTTCTGAAATCAAGTTGGTATGGGGTAATGTCAGGGTGTCAAGATACATTTTATCTGCAGGCGGCTCTGTGAAAATCAAGGCGATATCGTTGAAAAGCTGAGCACCAGCCCTATAATTTTGGGGGAGCCCTTTTATGTAAAATTGTATTCGTTCATAGTCTTCGTGAGACTGAAAGTTATGTATCTCATCACCTGCGACGGACTTGAACTCCTTAATATACTCTGGGCCAAGAATATATTCCTGATCGTTACCTGCTTCATCTTTAATTTTGTATTTTATCGCTTTTACTTTTCCCCTTAAGAGTCGATTAGAACCCTCGGACTCTGGAATCAGCACACAGTGTGCCGCCGTCAAAATCACCCCCTCACCAATATGAGCCCCAGAGCACTCCGCCTGCTTCCCTGGCTCATTTCTTTTTTCAGTAGAAATTCGGACAAAATATCCAGGATGGTCACTAATGCTGTTAACTGATTTACCACGGTCTAAATGAAGGTCCGATACCTGACTGTCATCAGAGCAGCGAATCGTCACCACCGAGATCATCAGCAGACTCAGTAACCATAAAGCACGAACATTTGATTGATATTTCACTTATTCTCCAAGATATACCCTAATAACTTCGCCATCATCGGATCAACAACATTTCTTCTTAACCTGAGATAGACAAATTTCTTTTAATCTTGGCTTTTATTTTTCAACTATATGAAATTATTTAAAATAATTTCATATTTTTATTATAAGAACTTCACTGGCCATTGAGCTGAAACTCAGAAGATTCATTGACTAGGGTCATGTATCCCATAATATGTTGCTCTAAGTCACATCCACTCACAACGGTAACCGACGAAACCTGATATTTTGGCTAAACAGCAAGAGCAAGCAACAGAAAAGTTGTCGCCATCATAAAATATAGATACGATTTTTAGCACCACTGGCTGTTGATAACTGATTGAGAGTACCGGTTTTAGCCGGCGGATTTTCAATCAGTAACTCAGCATCTCCACCTAATTCTTTAAGGTGTTTTTCAATCTTTTTTAGTGAGCTAGGACGGGCTGTGACTTCAAACTTTGCCAGATTTTCGTTTTGATAACATTGATGGCTAATCATGCAATGCTCGTAGATCAATGAAATAACCTCTTGTGCTCCATGGGGCACCCAAAAAATAGCTTTTGAATAATAGGTCGAAAAGTACCTGAGAATCCCTTCGGAAACAGTGGTCACATCCTGGTCACATCGAGCAGAAATCCAAAAATGGTCTGGAAACTGTTTTTGGATGATCTTTCTTAAAAACTCTGGCTCCTCAAGCTTATCAGTCTTATTAAAAACATAGAACACCTGTTTGTCACCAGCGCCAATCTCAGCAAGGACTTTGCTACTTGTCGCTATATGACTGGCGTATTGGGGATGAGAGATGTCAACAATATGAAGACAAAGATCAGCATCGATGGTTTCTGCTAAGGTGGCTTGAAACGAAGCAATTAAGCTGTGGGGTAATCTTTGAATAAAACCAACCGTATCGGTAAAGAGAATATGGGGTTTTTTGGCAGGATTCATGGTTTTAACTTTCGCCGAAACCGTAGCAAAGAGCTGATCTTCTCCTGGCAATATTGACTCTGTCAGTCCTTGCATTAACGTTGTCTTACCCGAGTTGGTATAACCCACGAGAGCCACCTTAAACGCATCTCTCCTCTTCTTCCTTTGCTCCCGAGTTTCCACCTGAATATGGTCAAGCTTTTTCTTCAATGCCGCCATTCTTCTGCGACCAATTCGCCGGTCCACTTCAACCTGTTTCTCTCCCATGCCTCGAGATTGGACAGCACCACCAGCCTGACGAGATAAATGGGACCAAGCACCCACTAAGCGAGGCATCAAATATTCAAGGCGCGCCATTTCAATTTGTAATCTAGCCACTGACGTGGCAGCATTTTCAGAAAAGATCTCTAAAATCACCCCTTCCCTATCCACAACCTGACAACCACTAAAATTAGCTATCGCTCTGATTTGTGAACCTGACAACCGACTATCGTAAACAAGGAGCCTAGCATCAAGTTCACAAGCTAGCTCTTTCACTTCCTTCATTTTACCTCGACCTAAAACATAGGGCCCTCCCCCTTGATCTCTTTGTTGCACCACACGTTCCAAGGTGGCAATACCAAGGGTATCAAGGAGTGCCGAGAGCTCTTCAAGATCATGATGAGCCTGACTCATCTGATGCTGCCCACTAACCGGATCATCCCGTGAACAGACCGCAATGACCACTGCTCCCTTACCAATATTTTTGCGATCAATAAGTTGTTTCAAATCAAACATAGGACCATCATAAAATGTTATTCTCAGGCTATCAAGGTGCCATCCATTTTTCATATCTATCTATAACGGATCGTCATCATGAAAACTCAAGTTATTCTATCCTATTCCCTCTTGGATAACAATCGCAAACCTAGGGACTAGCTGTCGACTTTATCACCACCCTTTCTCACAGTATAGGCCTTAAGTCAATATGATTAATATAACTCCTTACTTCCTGCTACGAACCATATTTTATGGTATCTTGCTCCCAGGGTGATCCTAACCCTTTATTATTATCAGCTATCACTGCTCCATGTTCAAAGGTCTGCTATGATCACACACCCTCTCCCTGCCAAGGATTCTCTCTCAATAACTGGCAGTCAAAATTTAAGCGCTCCTGTGATTGTGTGGTGGCGTAATGACCTCCGACTTTCAGACAACACTCCTATTCAGGCTGCCTTAACCACACAACAACCTCTAATTTTTGTTTATATCCACTACGAACACCTTGTGGTATTTGATCATCATAAACAAACAAGAGCTCGCCATTGGTGGCTTTATCATAGCTTACAGGCGATGGAAAAACGACTTTTAAAAGTGGGTGGACACATCCTTTTTTACCAAGGAATTCCCCATCAGATTCTCAGTCAACTAGTCAACACCACTGGCGCCACCGCTATTTTCTACAACAAAAGCTTTCACCCTAAATTAATAGCTGAAGATCAAAAAGTCACCAAAACACTCAAGGCTTTAGGCTGCGCCACCCACAGTTATTCATCAACACTCATCTGGGACCACAGTCATATTCACACCCAAAAACACCAACCTTACTCGGTATTTACTCCTTTTTTCCGAGCTGCTCTCAAACAACCAACCCAAGAACTCATAAGTCAACAAAGCTCCCACCTCGTGGGGCGCTTTTTTCAAAAAACCATCCCATGTTCTTCCCTTACCTCCCTCCAGCTGTTACCAAACAAACCTAACTGGAGCCACCACTGGTCTCATCTCTGGCAACCAGGAGAGCTCAATGCTCTGAAACAACTCAATCGCTTTTTAGACAGGCTTCATATGTACCAAGATAAAAGGGATATTCCTGGGGAACAAGGAACATCTCAGCTGTCTGCCTACTTAGCACTAGGTGAAATTTCTCCCCAAAGGATTTTAACCACCATCAAACAATCAGGTTTAGCTCACAGCCACGCTGGCCAAAGTTTTGTAAGACAACTCGTCTGGCGAGAATTTAGTTTTTATCTCCTTGATCATCAGCCAAATTTAGTTATTCAGCCACTGAAACCATCTTTTACCCAGATGGCTTGGCATCTGGGTAAACCCGCTACCCTTGAGGCTTGGCAACAAGGCAATACGGGTTACCCACTGGTTGACGCCGGTATGAGAGAGCTGTATACAACCGGTTGGATGCATAATCGAGTGCGTATGGTTGTGGCATCTTTTCTCACTAAAAATCTTATGATTCACTGGCGCTACGGCGCCTCATGGTTTATGGACACCCTAGTAGATGCTTGTTGGGCTAATAATTTCGTCAGTTGGCAGTGGGTAGCAGGATGTGGTGCCGATGCAGCACCTTATTACCGCATATTTAATCCTATTATTCAGGGCAAAAAATTTGACCCAAATGGCGATTACATCAGAAAGTGGCTACCTGAACTCAAACACAGCCACAGAAAAGTTATTCATGATCCTTGGCAGCAAATGACTCAGTCAGGTACACAAAAATCCATCTTAACATCTGAACATCAAGATTACCCAAGACCCATTGTCAACTTACAGAGGTCACGCAATCAGGCACTTGAGGCTTATGAAATCATGAAGAGGGAGAATCAAAATATGGGGGCAAGTCAAAAATAATGGTGGGGACAAGAAGACTCGAACTTCTGACCCCCTGTTTGTAAGACAGGTGCTCTAACCAACTGAGCTATGTCCCCCATTATTAATATCAAAGGCATTATGCTGTTTGAGTATTAGCTATGGACGCCAGGTATTTAACCGGATCCACAACAAAATCACTTCATCATAACACAGCTGATCATTTAACCCATAGGGTAAAATCAATCATAGCCAAAATTCCCAAGTAAGAACTATGATGCGTCTTTGTGACTTGATTTGTGGTTACCTTCGTCTTGATTATTGGCTGGCACATCAAGATGATCCATCATGGTGGCGTCTAAACCCTCGAGATCATCACTTAAGCTTTTCGTAGCAGATAGGCCTTTGAAGTTTGTATATTCCTCTTCGTCATCCTTCATAAACTCGGGAGTCCACAAAGGATTTTTTTTCATTTTACTCTTTTTGGCTGGTTTACGAGTTGGTTTTTTGCGCTTCACTTTTCTCCTCTCATATTTATACTGCTGAGACGCGAGCTTTTGTTCATTAAACTCCATCATGTCATTCACTTCATTGATGTTTTCTGAAATGAGATTGCGTTTTTTAATCGCAATCAAAGACGCAGCCATCATAATGAAAAACAGGATGATAGCAAACAGAAAAAACACTCCTGCTGACTTATCAAAAACCAAAGCAGATAGCCTCGAGGTAGGTGGTAGTGATATTTTCTGAATAATATTCCAAAACAACTCAAAACTTGGGTCTGAGCTATGGGAAACCAGACTTTTTAGATCTGTATAGCTGATTAAAAAATAGTACTTTGCCCGGGGTATAGCCACATGTATCTGTGACATTTCTTGGCCTTGATGAGTGAAATACGAGAACATGAGTATCCCCTTTTCACCTCTAGAAAGCTCGATAAATTCAGCCTTGCTTTGATATTGACTGAGTCTCCGATATGATGACTGCATTTTCTTTTGGACGTATGATAAGACTT
>JAPOQT010000260.1 GCA_026710525.1 Pseudomonadota bacterium | reverse complement strand
GGTGTATCGAAGTGTTCCCGATTTATTTTCTGAGGAATTCGGCAATCGTTTTAGAGAAGCAGTGCGAAGAGAATCTCGTGGTAAGCGTCCACGTGATCTAAGTCATTTTCATTGGCAGATGAAGTCCCAAAAAGTGCGAAGAGCATCTCTTGGTATGCCTCCACTTGATGCTACTATTGCAACAAGTTTTAAAAAAACCATTAATCAATATTATAACGACTCTCCCATAGATATTATTGGCCCTAAATATAGGCAGAAATTTCAAGAGTTTCTTGCGATGGATAACGTGCTAAGAGGTCGGGGTGATGTCAATTACGCTCATTTATTTGCCACGAATAATGATGAGTTTATTCAGAGGTTTTTTGAATTTAAAAAAAATAGAGGGTTTCCAGCCAAGATAGGAGATCTAAAGTACCATTTGGATGGTACAAAAAAAGCACTCAATATGATCTCAGATGTTGTTAAAAAGTCTACTTTTCACTCACAACTCGGTAGACCTTTATCAAAACAGGTAGCAAAACAACTTTTAAGATCAAGCGATAAGTTTGTTCTACCTTTGGTTATACCTTTTGTGTTACTTTCCGGTGCAGGCGCGAGCTATGCTGGATATAAAGGGTATTTAGCTCTTGAGGAATCTAGTGGCTGGCTAGAGGCCGCAGGTGCTGAAGATGTATTGAGCAATGCACCTGATTTTCATCAACTAGTTTCTCAGGATAGGGGTGAGGAGTTGGATGTTATGGTTAATTCAACAGCAGACGGAAATCAATCAGTCCCCATGTTTTTGAAGTCCATTAGAGTATTTTTGATTAATCAAGCTCTCGCTCAGTTTGAGAGCGTCGAACACGACCAGGTACAATACGTTCTTGCGACCAATGTCTGTTTACCAACAGCGGAGCCCAAAAAAGAACAATGTTCTTAGTCACTATTAAGGGTGAGTTGTATCAATACTCAATAACAATAACCAAAACTAGCCTTTTCACTATCATGAAGGGGCTGGTTTTTGCTATGTTAGTATTTAACAGTAAGGCGAGTTCTTTGGTGAGATAACTGATAAATTCTTCTCGGGGTTGAGGGTGAGTAGCATAATCACTGAAATGTGATTGAATATTCATGGTTAAAGAAAATTTCATTAACATCAGTAAGAGACAGCAAGTGAAAACCCAAGAATCTCTGGAAATCACTCTCATATGAACGCTGCTTAAAAGATAGCCAAACTTTGTTAATTCAGATCCTTTGAGGGATCACATAGGCGCCCAACAACATACTTCAAGTAACACGAAGATTCATTTTTTTCACAAATAAACGCAGAGAGATGGAAGCTGAGATCGACAGTTTGTTTGCCGTCTTCTCTTGCATGGTTCCAAGGGATAATAAAGCTCAAAGATGACTCAGTCATATGGCTTGGCAGTAACTGAGTGCTCGTCCTATTATCCAGTCTGTCACCGCCATGAAATAAAGTTAGCTGCCAAGGAGCACTGGTGGCAAACTTATAAAGAGCTCCGGGTTGCCACTTGATTTTGAGGTTACCCTTGCTACCAACTCCTGCTACCGTTGTTTGGTCATCCGGCTCAGACAAATAAGCGTGAGTAATGATGACATATGACTGATCAGAGTAAGGGTATGATTTTCTTGTCACTGGTATGTTACGATGACTTTGATTGTGCTGTGACTTGCCACCACAATCATGGCTTAAAACAGACTGGTTACTACCATGACCTTTGTCCTCCCTTGACTCTTTTTTTGCCGAGCCCCTGCTCTGGTTGAAGGCTAAAAAAAACTCACAAGAACTGAGTAATAGAACAGTCGTCACCAGGATGCAACCGGGAAGCATCAAATAAAGACGCTCAGCAAAAGTTCTTAAAATCTTGATCACTTGGTTGACATCGGTACAAAGAGAAAAGAGCCATTGCGCTCCAAGCGGAGTAAAGGTTTGTTTGATTTATTAATCAAAGTTTCAAACGACTTCACTGTTGTCACCATCTGACTGTTAACTGAGAGAATGAGATCTTGTTGCAGGAGTCCAGCTTTTTCAGCGAGACCTCCCTCCATCACCCTGGTGACCACAAGGCCATGATCCGACTTGTAATTAAGGCTCTTTTTCAGGGTCGGGCTCAGTGGTCGTAACATGAGACCTAACTGGTTATTTTCTGAAGACTCGTGTTGGGAATTATCTTGATTATTAGTTAGGTCTTTATCTGGCCATTTAGCTAAAATAAGTTTCATATTTTTACGCACGCCATCACGAATAATCGTTAGTAGCACTGAGGAGCCTGGCGCTTTAATACCAATACCAAGAATAAGATCGTTATAACTTTTTACCGGCTTTTTATTAAGAGCAACAATGACGTCACCTTCTTTAATGCCAACTTTTTTTGCTGGTCCGTCTAGGACTTCAGTGACAAGCACTCCTGACTGACTCTTTGAGACGCCAAAATGGTCAGCAATTTCAGGGGTTAAGTCTTGCATATGAATGCCAATAAAGCCGCGATCAAATTGACCTTTGGCAATAATTGATTCAGCAACCAGTCTGGCTAACTGAGAAGGGATGGCAAAACCAACGCCGGCAGAAGCCCCTGATCTTGAAAAAATAGCCGTATTCACACCAATCACCAGTCCCGCCATGTTAATCAAAGGACCACCCGAGTTACCAGGATTAATGGCGGCATCTGTTTGAATAAAGTTACTTAACGCAGTGATTTGAGTGAGCTGTCTTTTCGTCGCTGACACAGTACCAATTGACACACTGGCTTCTAAACTAAAAGGAGCACCAAGTGCCATAGTCATTTCGCCAGGCCTGACTTGACCTTCATGAAAAACAAGTTGTGATACACCGTTGCGATCAAATTTATCGTCGGCAACCTTAATCACAGCGACGTCGGTATTTTTATCGCGACCAACGATCTCACCTTTATATGTTTTACCATTAGCCAATTTCAGTTGGATATCCTCGGTGTCTTCAATAACATGATTATTGGTCACAATATAACCTTTTTGGATATCAACAAAGAAACCAGAACCGATGCCTTCGCGTTTTTTGGGTTGCCCTTTTGGGGTGTCACCAGGAAGAGGACCAAAGAAAAACTCAAACAGCTCACGTTGGTCATTTGACTGGGTAATCACCGAAGATGTCGAAATAAAAACCAATGCTTTCTTACTTTTTTGCGCCAGGTTGATTAGGGCCTGTGACATTCTCTTTAAATAAGGATCGGCTTGGAGTTGAGTCGTATCTGACGAGGGTAGGGTGTAACTATAAGCATGACCACTAAGAAAACATAGTCCGATCATTAAACTTAGTGCTTGCCAACATTGCAGAGGTTGCCATAAAACGTTTTTGATCAAATAAAGAGGTCGCATCAGAGATAACTTAAAGCAGGGAAAAACCATGGGAACACCTTGACATGAATTAAGCGATAAATTTTAAAACTCTATCCAAATCACAGACTTTGTCTGTTTAACGGAGTTATGATACATGTTCTTTTGACAGCAATCAAGATCTAGACTCTTTGAATGGGATCCATGATTGAATTTTTTGTCTCAGGTAATGATCAGCTAAAACTAAACAAGCCATAGACTCCACAATCGGTGCTGCTCTGGGAAGAACACAGGGGTCATATCGACCCTTGAGAGAATATGTTGAGGGTATACCTTGCTTGGTGACAGAAGATTGTTGGTGTTGAATTGAGGATGGTGGTTTAAAGCCTACCTGAAAAAAGATGGGAGCTCCCGTAGAGATTCCTCCTTCGATACCTCCAGCTTTATTGGTTGTATAAATAATGTTACCAGTATTCGTTTCCACACTCAGTGGATCATTGTTTTCTGATCCTTGGTGGTAGGTAGATTCGTAGCCATTACCCTGATGAAAGTATCTGGCGGCGGGAATGCTCATCATAGCTTTGGCCAGATCACTATTTAGTTTGTCAAAAACTGGCTCACCCAAACCAGGAGGTAGTCCACGAATAACACAGGTGATCTCTCCACCTATGGTGTCACCACGTGTCATTAACTCTTCGATATACTCTAACATGGCTGTTTGCACAGCTTGGTCAGGACAGCGAGTAGGATGGGCATCAATTTGATCAGGTTGCAACTGTTCATCTGCTACTAACTCATTGGTTGCTGCCACAATAGGACCGACTCTACTCACAAAAGCCAGGATACGAATAGCAGGCAGAAAATGAGACAGCATTTGATGAGCCACTGAACCGGCAATAGTTCGTGCCACTGCTTCCCTGGCAGATGAACGACCACCACCTGAAGATGCCATGATGCCGTATTTTTGATAGGTGGTAAAATCTGCGTGGGAGTTACGGAAAATATGGTTATTTTTTTTATATTCCTCAGGTTTTTGGTCTTTATTCATCACCATAAACGTTAGGGGTGATCCTAAGGTACGATAATTTTCTTCACCGGACAAGCAGATGATTTTATCAGGTTCGTTGCGAGGTGACGTGATCCCTGACTGTCCTGGCCGGCGTCTATTGACCTGTTTTTGAATGAGACCATGACATAGAGGAATATTAGCTGGGCAGCCATCAATGATCACACCAAGGGCCTTACCATGGGACTCACCAAATGTTGACACTTGAAAGACTTTACCAAAAATAGAAGACATAGGATGATCGTCGGTGATAATCAAAATAATGCAGAAAAACCAAACTTCAAGAACATATCATAAGCGTTTGGCACAAAAGCACCAAGTCCTATTCCTGTATGAAAGGTGACCCCTTTATTTTCGAGATGTAAATCAAGGGTGCCAGCTGAAGCAAGTAAAAAATTCGAAAAATGAGGTTCTTGTTTCGCCAAGCCT
>JAPOQT010000259.1 GCA_026710525.1 Pseudomonadota bacterium | reverse complement strand
AGAACGGATTAATTTGTGATGCCACAAATTAATCAAAACTAAATGTCGTATGTCATATGAATCAAGGGTAAGTGCCAACACGTTTTTTGTATATATAGCAAAGAACCGAGAGGTTTCTGTATTTTTTGAAAGGGCAAACTCAGGAGAACATCATGGAAAACGTTATGATAATTCATAAGAAGTAGACCTTGAGAGTAGTTAAATAAAATAGAAATATGTGAAAAAATTAAATAAGACGAGTGTCAGCGCCCACACAATGATAACATATAATTTAATTATTTGATATTATTTTTTAAAAATAGTGAAGTAGAGATATTTTTTGATTTCTTTTATTAGATACCTGATAAAATGCAGGGGAATTTCATGAACCAAGTATGAAAATAAAGGCAAGTAAAAAAGCCTAAAATAGCCTTGCTATCAATAATCGTTAAAGAGGATGGTAGGAGCTGTACGAATGTTTGATGGGAATCAATGGCAAGGCAAAGACCTATAGCAATAACCAGAAGAATTTTAATACAGCAGGGTGCTAGGTTAGTAAAATTGGTGTTACGGTAAGATTAAAGATATGAATTTAATGTCGAGGAGTGGCAAGTTGAGTTATATGGTTGCCCTCAACATTCACTGTGTTAGTACTTATGAGATCAGATGACAGCAGTATAGTCACTCTCATATCACACATCTGCCCAGTCTGACGAATGAGTGCTGTTAAGTCATCATAACAAAGGGAGCGCTGATCACCAGTATCCCCTTTGACTTCAGGGCGCCAACACTTTTCTGTGCTAAAATGCCAGACATTATGTGTGGTTAATATACCTTATAAATCGTCGCTATATCCAGCAGAGCTAAGGCTAAATCATTTTTTGAAGGTTCTTTTGACTAATTCTTTACTAACCTTTGTGAGATCTTTATTAACAGTGCTACTTATGTCACAAGCCTTACGTTCGGAATTCCAAGTACCCATAAGCATTCTTTCACATGCCTCTTTCTCTTCTTTTTCCATCGCTTCCTTATTAGCACCGCAACTTGCCATGAAGATAGTAGCCATCAGAATGGGCAGTGCCCTCCACAGCATATAACCCTTAAGTGTGTCTCTAGTATACATTTGCATCGACGTTTCCATATTTGATATAAACTATTAATTATCAGTCACCACGACTCTGGTTGCCAATTGTAACAAAGAAAAAATTAAAGTCAATGAGATTTATGTGAAAGATATTGTTGTCATAAAGTAAAGTAGTACTAATTTGATTTTTTTCATGTATAACCTAGGAGTGTCTTTTGCTCCATAACGGGATGTTAGAACCGATTGTGCCTAATCATATAATATGAAAGAGCCAACATTTGATTCTTATTAGTCACCATCAAAAACAAGATCAATTAGAGTTATTGATCACAAAGACCATGTCTTCACCGGGGAAAGGTGAGAGTGGAGAGAGTCACATAGAAAAAGGGTTACTCACAACCCTAGCTATCAGGGACTGTTTTTTAGTATTAAGTCCTCCTCTTGATCATCAAAAAAAATGTCATTTAAAAGCTCTCTTAGGAGTAGAAAAAGATAGCTTAAAGCAGCGCAAAGAAGGTAGCAAAACATTTTCTTCGATGATGGTTTTACCAAGAAAAGGGCTAGTGTCATCATGGTCTGTTAAAGCCACTGATATTTTACATCATGCCGGGTTAAAGGATATTCGTCAGGTGGAAAAAGGAGTACTTTTCTTCTTCGATCACACCTGTGACAAGGACCCTATCCAGGCCGAGGTGTATTTAAAAAAACTGGCTGACATGTATTACGATCCCATGCTTGAAGAGGTCATTGTTCAATCAGAGGGTGCTTACGATCATGTATTTTCTCACTTTTCATCTCAAGATAAAGTTCATTCTCGTAACTCAGAACCGAGGATCATTACGCCTCAGATGTTACTGACAACCACCAAGTGTGATCCAACAAAAGTGGCTAACTTAAAAAACCATCTAACAACAGGTCCTAAAGATATTTTGAATTTCACGGATGTTGAGATAGCGATGAGTCAAGAAGTGAACTCAGAGCACTGTCGGCATCATATTTTTCGCTCTTGGTGGCAAATAGATTCTTTTGATCATCAGACGAGTCTCATGGACCTGATTAAACGAACCACAGAAAAATCTCCTCGTGGTATTTTATCTGCTTACAAAGATAACAGCGCTGTTATCGAAGGTCATCAAGCTATGATCCTTGGCTGTGATCCAAGTAATTTTGAGTACACCATGATGCCTGGAGCCTCAGAAATTGTGCTGAAGGTTGAAACCCATAATCACCCAACTGGTGTGTGTCCTTATCCTGGAGCCGCCACAGGTGTGGGTGGTGAAATAAGAGATGAAGTAGCTACCGGACGAGGAGGTGCCACAAAAGCGGGAGTCTGTGGTTACATGGTGAGTCATCTCCATATTAAGGGTTATGAACAACCCTGGGAAGCATTGTACCGCCCTTACCATCAACCTGCCCAGTCGTTTTTAGCCACGCCATTTAATATTATGAAAGAGGCTCCCCTGGGGGCCAGTCGTTATGGCAATGAATACGGTAGAGCTTTAATAGCAGGTTTTTTTCGCACCTTATTTGTCGATCTCGCTGAATCCACAGATCATGGTAAACCTCTCCTGAGAGGCTTTCATAAACCACTGATGATTTGTGGTGGTTTAGGCAGTATTCAGAGATCTCAGGTGATCAAAAAACATTTACAACCAGGTGACTTAATTATTGTTTTAGGGGGACCAGGGATGAAAATTGGCCTCGGTGGTGGCTCATTATCATCATCAGTCCTCGCTTCTGAAAACCCTGACGGTTCACCAGAAGATATCTCTGCTTACTTTGCCTCAGTCCAGCGAGAGAACCCTGAAATGCAACGACGAGCTTATCATGTTATTGAATCTTGTTTTCAGATGGGAGACAATAACCCGATTATCTCCATCCATGATGTGGGTGCTGGTGGTTTAGCTAATGCCGTGCCTGAGTTAGCCCATGATTCTGCCGTGGGTGCAGAAATTAATCTTGAGCAAATTCCCGTGGCTGATCACACCATGACACCCCTTGAAATTTGGTGTAATGAATCTCAAGAAAGATATGTTTTAGGCTTATCTGATTGCGATCTGGACACTTTTGATCTCATAGCAAAAAGAGAGCGTGCTCCCTATGCGGTCATTGGTCGAGCAGTGCCACAACCACATCTCACTGTGGAGAATCAATCGGGAAATAAGGTGGTTGATATTGATCTTGACGCTCTTTTTTCTTATGATAGACAAATCATTCAAGGATCACGTCTTATATCAGTCCAGGAGGATAAAGTATCCACCATGACTAAGGATGCTTTGATTCCAGATCTCGTTAATATTTCCGAGATGCTTAGTCGTGTTCTCCAAATGCCTTGTGTCAGTGATAAATCTTTTTTAATTACGATTGCTGATCGTTCAGTCGGCGGGTTAACTGTGCTTGAGCCCATGGTGGGCCCTTGGCAAGTTCCTGTGGCTGATGCCGGAGTCACCCTCACGAGCTATGAGGGTATATGTGGTGAAGTGATAGCAATGGGAGAACGGCCCCTCGTGGCCCTCAAAAGCCCTGACATCGCTGCCAGGACTGTGGCGAGTGAAGCGATTATGAACGCCCTATGTGCTGATATTGAAAAACTAGAAGATATTCGGTTTTCGGCCAACTGGCAAGTTGATTTTTCTCATCAGCCTGATCAAATCCATTTATGGCAAGCCGTAAAATCCTTAAGTGATTTTTGTGTTTCCCTTGGTATATCAGTACCAGTTGGCAAAGACTCCATGTCAATGGGAGTCGAGTTTAAGGAACCAACAATCAAGCCCCAGGGGCAAGGATTAAATGACGGCTCCTACCGGGTGAGTGCTCCCATGACTCTCGTGATTACCGCTGTGGCCCCCGTCAAAAACGTCACATCTACCCTCACTCCTTGTTTAACACAAAAAACGTCACATCTTGTTTGGGTTCACCTGAGTGAAGATGAACCCTCTTTAGGTTGCAGTGTGCTTGAAACCGCCTATAACTCTCCGGTCCAATCTCCATCTGATATTGCCCCTAATAAAATGAAAAACTATTTTCATATACTCCGACAGTTAAAGGACCAACAGTGGGTATATGCTTACCATGACGTGTCAGATGGTGGTCTGGTGACGTGTGTTCTTGAAATGGCTTTTGCTTCACAAAAGTCCCTTGAAATTTCTCTGAACAAGGTCCCTTATGATCCCGTGTTATCACTATTTGGTGAAGGGATAGGGGCTGTTCTGCAAATTGACTCAATTCACTTAAACGAAGTCACAGAGCTTTTTGAGCAAAGTAACATTCCTTGTTTTCCTGTATCGCAAGTGACGGCAACTCCCGCCAACGAGGATAAAAAAGAGGCTTATTACTTTCGGGTCACTCATCAGCATAGAACACTCCTTGATGAAGATCTTTTTGTGCTGAAAAAACAGTGGTCATCACTCAGCTATCATATGAAAAAACACCGAGACCATCCTGATACTGCCCTAAGTGAGTGGCAACACATAACTAGCCCACACAGGGGTTTGTTTTTTTCAGATACTCATATCAAACCAAAACAACAAGCGACATCAGCGCGAGTCGCAATCACTGATGACAAACCAAAGGTAGCGATTCTGAGAGAACAGGGAATCAATGGCCATCGAGAAATGGCCTATGCTTTTCTCGATGCCGGTTTTCAGGTCTACGATCTCCATATGTCAGAGTGCTTAAGTGGTGATCGTCAGTTAAGTGACTTTGTTGGTCTCGTGATTCCTGGTGGTTTTTCCTATGGAGATGTTTTGGGAGCAGGCCGAGGATGGGCTAGTGTTATTAAGCACAACGAGGTTCTTCGCCGCTCTTTTCGGCAATTCTTTCAAAACAAAAAAACATTTTCTTTTGGTGTCTGCAATGGCTGTCAAATGCTTTCTGAGTTGAGAGATTGGATTGATGGTGGACACCTGTGGCCCGAGTTTAGCCTCAATCACAGTCGTCAGTTTGAATCAAGGACCGTGATGGTTGAGATCACGCCATCACCTTCTATTATGCTACAACAAATGGTGGGCATGCAACTACCGGTGGTGATTGCTCATGCAGAAGGCAGAGCCCATTATCGGACTAGTGTTAACCCTAGTGATAGGGACGCCGTGGTGGCTGTTCGCTATATTAACGAGCAAGCTCATCCAACCGAGGTATACCCCTTAAATCCATCAGGTTCAGTTGGGGGTATTACCGGAGTATCATCTCTTGATGGTCGGGTGACACTTATGATGCCTCATCCTGAAAGAAACTATCTGGTGGCTACGAGTGGTTTTCGTCATGGCTATCAAGGCAAGTATTCTCCGTGGCATCACATGTTTTGTGCCACCAAGAATTGGCTGGAAACCGTCTATAGTGAATGCTAAACACTGATTATTATCGACGATGATTGCAGGCTATGATCCCAATGATTAGTTTGGTGATGGTAAGGAGAGTTGGTATGGGTGATGATTTTTTATTTTAATGGCAAGAGTGATTGTTATGGTCAAGAAATCACATCATGAGATGATCATGGGAAACATTTGGCAGGCAACTCATCAGCATTAATCTCTGAGAATTTGCTTCAAGAATAATTGAGTTCTTTCTTCTTGGGGGTTATCAAATAGTTCATTAGGTGAATTCACCTCGACAATAGTCCCTTGGTCCATGAAGACGACACGATCAGCAACCTTTTTAGCAAATCCCATTTCATGAGTCACACATAACATTGTCATGCCTGAGTCAGCCAGTTCTTCCATTACTTCAAGGACCTCTTTAATCATTTCAGGGTCAAGTGCTGAGGTTGGCTCATCAAAAAGCATAATTTTTGGATTCATACATAAGGACCTGGCAATGGCTACTCTTTGTTGTTCACCGCCTGAAAGTTGTAAAGGGTATTTTTCAGTGTGATGAGCTATTTTAACTCGCCCCAGAAACTCAAGAGCTGTTTTTTCAATGTCTTTTTTTGGCATGCCTTTAACCCAAATAGGAGCTAAGGTGAGGTTTTCCATCACTGTTAAGTGAGGGAATAGGTTAAAACTTTGAAACACCATCCCCACCTGTTCTCTGATTTTTCGAATATTTTTTACATGACCATCAAGGGCTGTGCCTAAAACATCCACGTGGCCAGCCTGGTATGGCTCGAGAGCATTAAGTAGTCGAATCAGGGTTGACTTACCACTACCTGAAGGCCCACAGATAACCACTTTTTCTCCGTGATCAACGTTAAAAGTAATATTCTTCAGGACCTGAAACTCTCCGAACCATTTATTCACGTCCTTTAAGGTCACAGCATATTGAGACACAACTTAATCCTTTCTTTGATGATGATTAGCTTTTTTCTGTTGTAATTTATGTTGCCAAGTTTCTTTTTTATAGAACTTTCCTTCGTAGTTCTTATGATTGGGATTATTTAGCAAATATCCTTGGCCACGCTCGTCATCAACGTAATCAATGGATGATCCACGGACAAATATGAAGCTATCAGGATCACAAATAACCTGAGGGTAGGGTGATGAGGTTTGCTCATCTTTCTGTAGATCAATTTTGCTATCCGCAAGGGGAAAAACAAGATCCGCCGGTAATTTGTGATCAAACTGAACTCCGTAAGTAAAGCCATCACATATTTTACCAGCTAAATAAATCCTGAGATAACTATACTCCTTATGGGGATCCTGTTTTGCCAGTTCCAAGGTCTTATGGATAGCTTTTTCGGTAAATAAAAAACCCTGATCCAGGGCACTTGTCCCTTGAGTACTCTGTTCTTGGTTTAGTGGGTTATTTGCCGTTAAATGTGTTGCGCCAGCCATAGATACTCTCAGTTCATTAAAAATAAGGGACAAGGTTAGTGGGTATTTTTAGTTAAATCTTTCTCAAGACTTAAAGAGTAACGACTCATAAGAAAACAAAAAATCCAAAAAACAAAACCAGCAAACACATAACCTTCGGTGGTATAACCTAGCCACTCTGGATCGCTTTGAGCTGATTTAGCAATACCAAGCAGATCATACATACCGATAATCGAGACAAGGGTTGTGTCTTTAAACAGAGCAATAAAATTATTCACAATCCCAGGAATCACATGCTTTAGGGCTTGGGGGAGAATAATAAAACGCTGTTTTTGCCAGTAACTCATAGCCAAGGCATCTGATGCTTCATACTGTCCTTTTGGAATAGCCTGTAAGCCACCACGAATAACTTCTGCCATATAAGCTGAAGCGAAAAACAGGACACCTAGTAAGGCTCTTAACAGTTTATCAATTTGCCATCCTTCAGGGAGAAAAATCGGAAACATCACCGACGACATAAACAGCACAGTAATCAGCGGTACTCCCCGCCAGCTTTCAATAAAAATAGTTGAGAGAACTTTGAGAACTGGCATGGAACTACGACGAGCCAGAGCTAAAATAATACCAAGGGGTAGGGAGAAAGCGATGCCGACAAAGGAAATCACCAGTGTCACGAGCAGACCACCCCAGCTCGATGTTTCCACGAGTGTGAGACCAAATAAGGATCCGGTTAAAAACAACCAAACAAAAAGAGGAATCCCCGTACTTGTGATTATCAGCCACCAACTTTTCGGCCCCATTTTGCCACTCAAGGAACCAAAAATACCTAGTGCTACAATGATCAGAGATAGGTTAACCCGCCACAGTTCAGATGTTGGATAAAATCCGTAAATAAACTGGGACAACCGGACCTTAATAAAGACCCAGCACGCCCCTCCAGAATCACAGGCTTCCTTTGTGTTACCAGCGAAATCAGCTGAAAATAATAACCAATTAAGTAAAGGCGGGAGGGTCCAAATAACCAGCAGAATAAGGACCAAAGAAACGAAAGAGTTAGCATAAGAGGAGAACAGGTTAGTTTTAAGCCAGTCACCTAGTTTTGTGAATGTTTTACTCATCTTTTCTATCTTTCAGTTAACTGGATTTTTTTATTGTACAGATTCATGATGGCACTTAAGGAGAGTGACAAAGTTAAATACACTGACATCACAAGGGCAATTACTTCAACCGCCTGTCCGGTTTGATTGAGAACAGTGCCGGCAAAAACAGATACGAGTTCAGGATAGCCAATGGCAGCAGCTAATGACGAGTTTTTAGTGAGGTTGAGATACTGACTGGTTAGGGGCGGCACAATCACTCTCATTGCTTGGGGAATGACGACCTTTGTTAATGTTACTCCATGACTTAGTCCTAGAGATTTGGCAGCTTCAACTTGACCTTTAGGGACAGCTAAAATACCAGCTCGAACAATTTCAGCAATAAAAGCTGCCGTATAGAGGGATAGACTAAACAAGAGAGCAAGAAATTCTGGATAAAGAACAAGACCACCTTCAAAGTTAAAGCCGCCCAGCTTTGGTACTTCAAAGGAATAAGGAAAGTCTCGCAACCATAGTATACAGAGGAAAAGTAACCCACTAACCAGGTATGCTGGCCAAATGGCTAGCCTTTTGCCTGTTTGCATATGATGATAGTTAATATATTTGTGGTAACCAAATAATCCCAGGATCATCAGAACCACAGACAGCAACACCAGACCTGAGGCAGGCTCAGAAACTAATCGAGGAATATTGATGCCACGATTGTTTAAGTAAAAGGTATCAAATAGTTCGTAACTCTCTCTGACACTAGGTAAGGCTGCTAGTATCACAAAGTACCAAAAGAAGATTTGTAACAGTAGTGGCAGGTTTCTGAGAATCTCAACATAGATCATCGCCAGTTTAGAGAGTAAAAAGTTCGATGATAGTCGGCAAATAGCAATAAAAAAACCAAGAACAGTGGCAATGATAATGCCTAAGAAACTCACAATAATCGAGTTGAGCAGTCCTACCAAAAAGGCTCGAAAATAGCTGGAGTCTTCTGTGTAACTTATTGGCATCTGGTTAATGCTAAAACCACTCCGTTCAAATAAAAAGCCAAACCCAGAAGCTACTCCTTGCTCCTTAAGATTTACTCCTGCGTTGTAAACAAGGGTCGCAGTCACAACCAGAAACGCCACAAGGCAAACACACTGAATGGTGATGGGTCTTGTTTTTTCATGATAGATCAAGCGAGCAAACGGATTCAAAACCATTCCTTAACTGGTAATATGGGGATAGTTCATGGAGGGCTAAGCCTTGTGAAACACGTCACGGTTAAAGCTCATAACCCATGGAACAACTTTTATCTAACAGGCATAGAGTAATGCAAACCACCATTATTCCAAAGGCTGTTTAATCCTCTTAAGATTTTCAGCGGTGACTTCATCCCAAGGTTTTTCTCAAAGAGTTCTCCATAATTACCCACACCTCGAATCACCTGATATGCCCATGTTTTTGACAGCCCAAGTTTACCGCCAAGGGTTTCATTCACCCCTAAGAGTCGTTTCACGGCTGGGTTTTTAGTTGTCTTCATGACTTGATCGACGTTAGCCTGAGTAATATTCATCTCTTCTGCTTCGAGTAGCACAAATAAGGTCCATCGAGCGATATCAGCCCACTGATGGTCACCATGTCTCACAGCTGGGCCAAGGGGCTCTTTCGTAATAACTTCAGGAAGAACCATATGGTCTTTGGGGTTCTTCAGTTTGGTCCGAACCGAATAGAGACCCGACTGGTCAGTGGTAATAACGTCACAACGACCAGAGTCGTATGCTTTAATGGTTTCATCGTTGTTTTCAAAAGCGACAAGTTTATACTTCATATTTTGGGTTTGAAAATAGTCAGCCAGGTTAAGCTCTGACGTTGTGCCTGTTGTGACACATACGGTGGCACCATCCAGTTGTTTCGCAGAAGTGACTTTTAAATTTTTATTCACCATAAACCCTTGACCGTCATAGTAAACAACACCAACAAAATCAAAACCAAGGCTGGTGTCTCGAGAGAGCGTCCATGTCGTGTTACGGGATAACAGGTCCACTTCTCCAGATTGGAGAGCGGTAAAGCGATCTTTAGCTGATGTCGGAATAAACTTCACTTTTGTCGTGTCGTTAAACACTGCGGCCGCGAGTGCCCGACAGTAATCAACATCAATACCAGTCCAGTTGTTTTTAGCATCAGGATTAGAAAACCCTGGTAATCCTTGAGATACTCCACAAGTAATAAAGCCGTTTTTCATCACTTTAGCGAGAGTTACATTCATTTGAGGAGTTGTTTCAGAGGTTTCTTTGACCTTAGCTTTTTTCTTTTTCTCGTCAGCTAGGGCAGGACTCGCGAAGATGGCGAGATTGAGTAGCGATAGCCCGAGAATTTTCCAGATAGTGGGAGCAAAACATGTCTTCATTTTATGGTTCCTTTCATTAAGTCGCTAACCTTAATTTCTTAGAATTCATAACGTCAAAATACTCAGAAATTAAAGATAAAAATTAGCTTAATCTAACAAAATAAGACTCAGTATCTACAGATATTTAATTAACACCGTGGCCTAAGTTAATCAGTATGAAGAATAACAGTTATTCTTCATAAAAAGCGAGTCACCACCCTAACACTCACGTACTAGGAATACAGTATAATCAAACAAATAAAGATGTCAACGAAGACTTATGAGCTGTGTATTTCCTCAAATATCTTGGCTATACCAGCCAACCAGTCAATCTAAAATGTATCAAGGGTGCCCCTAGATACAGAGAAGATGAGGACGATCCAAATAATAGCAAATACGCAAGTAGTTATCTTTGAGGGTCACACAGAAGTACTGATGATACTTTGGTCCATAAATTTCATGACTCTGCTGAGACTAATAGAAAAACTCTCATCAGGAACAACACGGCAATAGCAAAGTTCATTTCCTCGTCGTAGGGCAGTTTTTGAGGAACGCATGATGACCGAGAAAACCCAGGTAACCATGTTCACACTATATTTCCGACATAGTAGAGAAATAATCAGTATATTTTGTGTTGTCATATCTGTTAATCCTGTCTTACTTTTTATTTGTTGAAGGCTGCCAAAGTTATGCCTACTAAGTATTCATGTGAATAATTATGACTTGCCACTATCCTTTTTGCCTGTCAGGCAACACCAACGTCCCAAGAAGCATTTGAGATTCAAGCTGTTTATGATGACCAAAATTTTGTACTCAAAGCTACTCATAAGAATAGAGATAAAATTGGTTTTGAGGTTGGTACTTTGTACTAAAGGTCTTTAAGACAAGGGGTAAAAAAGACTGAAAGCCGAGAATGCATGCCTGCTTTTACGAGACAGAAATAAAAATGAGATTGTATTTACTGCTCAAAATCTCAGGAACACCTTTTCTGAGGAAGAACGACAGCTAGCTTTCAGCCTGATGAAACATAGTGGCAAAAAAGAAAAATTATCGTAATTTTGGCTATGTTGATCATAAAACGGGAGTGTCTATGACATCTTCCATTGTTGCTGTGGTATGACCACTCGTGATGATTGTCATAGGCGAGATAACAGATGGCGTCAGTCTCTTACTTGGCTCTGAACTCTCTTTTGATGATCAGCAGAAAAAAGTATGAAAGAATTGACTCTTTGAAATATTGGGAAAGTTTGGATGCCTCAAAGCAAAAAGTCACTCGATAACATGGTAGAGGAATGGAGAAATGAAGAATGGACCCTGGATTCATGGACAGAGACAGCTCATCATTGGGATACACTTGCCAATACAGATCCCAGGTATATAGTTAACATTTCATCGGTATATGATCTACAAATTACCCTAGAAGCTTTTATTCAGAATAAAAAATTCAGCAACTCTCAATACGTTTTTCCTGGGAAGCAAAATAACGTGATAAATCGTTCAAAGACCATGACATAACATTTAGCAGTAAACCTTGGTGAGAGGGATCATTTGTCCGTTAGGTAAGAATCTTTCACCTAGAAGTACGTAGCAGGCTTTGCCTTTGCTTTTAGCTAAATAGAGCCATTCATCAGCTTTATGGAGCAAGCCGATGTGATCATTGATGATGGGGTGGGGTAGTAAGTTACTGTGAGTACTCGATTGCTTCGTTTGGCTAGCTTGAGGTTGAGCAAAATTTTTAATCGCGATACCGCATGAGACAGAAATTTGAATTTTATGATTCTCTAAGACAAACTCTTCTTGAGCGATGGCTAACATAAGTCTTTCAGTAACTTTTTTTGCTTCTTGATAGCCAGTTTGATTTAACATAATGACAAATTCATCACCACCGTAACGAGCCGCTAAATCAGATCGACGAATGTTTTGTTTAATAATACAACCGATTTGGGCTAAAATCTTTGATCCAGCCATGTGGGATACCTTATCATTCACGGTTTTAAACATGTCGATATCTAGCATAATAATGGCGATGGCAGACCGGCTTTTTTCTGAGTGCTCATAATCTTGCCAAAGTCGCGAGTTAAAATTTCTCATATTTGACAAACCAGTGAGTTCATCGCACATACTTAAATGTTGGAAATAGTCGAGCCAATACCGACTCTCTCGCAGTGAATCTTTCAGACTAATACGCTCGAGTGCTTGCGTTAAGGACCAACACCAAAGACTACTAGATTCTGTGGTTAATAAAAAACCATCGATCATATGCTGATCACAAAGCTTTAAAACAGCCTCGTTTGATGACGGCACCTGGATATATAAAAAAAATCTTTCACACTGTGGAGAAACGTGATGATCAGATGGTTGCTCCTGGTGTTTTTCTAGCCACCAATGAGATGTTTTTTGGTCCATAATCATCAAAGTTGATGCTAGGTGATGATGATGCTCACGAAGGAGTAACGCCTTTTGGATCAATGTCATGAGTTCTTTTTTAGTCGAGGTAAACTCATCACCATCTCCCAGATTGGTGGCAGAGATAAAGTACCAAGGACACTGAGATAATCGTGGATTTTTTTGGCTGGTTGTCTGTTTAAAATTCAGAAAATCTTGGTTATCATAGCCAAACCAAACGATGCGAGTCGTGGATTTTCTGAACATGGTGCTTTCCCGCCAGTTAGTCAGTGGCCGTATTTTACTTGACTTGCTTTATAACCAGTGTTTTCTTTATAACCAAATGACTGGCCACTTGTGCTTCGGTTGGGTCAGTGACTTTATTTAACAGCAGCACCTAGGCGCTATGAGTTATTTATTACACAGCCCTTGGTCACCCTGTGGTGACCAACCTAAAGCCATTCAAAGTATTACCTCATCATTTCAGGCTGGCAAAAAGGAACAAACCCTCCTTGGCGTCACCGGATCTGGCAAGACATTTACTATGGCCCATGTCATTTCGCAACTCAATCAACCTGCTCTTATTATAGCACCGAACAAAACATTAGCTGCTCAGCTCTTTACCGAGTTTCTCGAGTTTTTTCCTAATGACGCAGTCAATTATTTTATTAGCTACTATGATTATTATCAGCCTGAAGCCTACATTCCTTCTTCTGATACTTATATTGCCAAAGACGCCTCTGTGAATGATGATATCGATAAAATGCGTCACCGAGCTACCCAAGACCTTTTTGAAAAACCTCAGGTGATTATTGTGGCGAGTGTGAGTTGTATTTATGGCCTTGGTTCACCTGACTCATACTCTCAGCTTGCGCTCCAGATTAAACAAGGTTCTATCCAGTCACGGAGAAATTTTCTCTCTCAACTTCTCCGTCTTCAGTACCAGAGAAATGATGTTTTTTTAAAAAGAGGGTGTTTTCGTGTTCGTGGTGAAACTTGTGATATTATGCCAGCCCATCAAAAAAATCAGGCTATTCGCGTAGAATTTTTTGGCGATGAAATCTCTGATATTTTTTTAATTGACACTACGACAGGAGATGAAATCAAAGCATTAGGCGAGGTCACCCTATTTCCTAACTCACATTATATTGTCTCCCAGAGAAATTTGGGTGATGTTATTGCCCAGATTCGAGATGATCTCCGCAAACAACTCCAGTTCTTTCAGTCTGTTGGTAAGGTCTTAGAAGGGAAAAGACTCGAAGAAAGGGTGCAGCAAGATATTGAATCATTTGAGCAATTAGGATACTGCCCTGGGATTGAAAACTACTCTCGTTATCTCAGTGGCACAGCCCCAGGTGAGCCCCCACCCACACTCCTCAGTTATTTTCCTGATAGCTTCGTGACCATTATCGATGAAAGTCATTTGACGATTCCTCAAATCTCAGGCATGTTTCGTGGCGATCGATCCCGTAAACAAAATCTTGTTGATTTTGGCTTTCGATTACCGGCTGCCCTAGATAATCGACCGTTGAGTTTACCTGAGTTTCATGAGCGAGTTGATAAGGTACTTTATGTGTCAGCGACGCCAGGGCAGTATGAAATTGAACGATCCCAGGGAGGGGTGGTGCAACAAATTATTAGACCAACTGGTCTCATCGACCCTAAGATTGTCATCAAACCAGCTAAAACACAAATCGATGAACTACAAAGCGAGTTAACTCAGTTAATAAATCAAGGAGGTAAAGCCTTTGTCTTAACTTTGACCAAAAGAATGTCAGAAGATCTTACGGATTATTTTTCAGATGTTGGATTTCGAGTTAAATACCTCCATTCTCGGATTAAAACCCTTGAACGTTCTGATATTTTAAGAGGGTTACGCCAAGATGAATTTGATATTCTCATTGGTATTAATCTCCTACGGGAAGGTTTAGATCTTCCAGAGATTTCCTTGGTGGCGATATTGGATGCTGATAAAGAGGGATTCTTACGTTCAAAAAACTCTCTTATTCAGATGATTGGTCGTGCTGCTCGCCATCTTGAGGGTCGGGTTATTTTTTTTGCTGACTCAGTGACCAAATCAATGAAACTAGCTATGGAAGAAACTGAAAGACGGAGAAAGATACAGATTCTTTATAATAAAACCCATAATATTGAGCCCAAAAGCACCTCGAAAAAATTATCCCAAGGTCTTCGAGCTATTTATGGTATTACCCCTGGACAGCAAAATAAAAAGAAAGGGCCTTCGTCAGCAAAGAGGGATAGCATTGCTGACGGCTCTATTCAAGAAATCAATGCTCTGATGGCTCGTAAACGAGGGCAAATGATTCAGGCGGCAGGTGAGCTGAACTTTGAAGCGGCTCATCAATTAAAACAAGAAATTGCCACTTTAGCGTCACGACTATCTGAGTTAAGTGATGGCTGAGTTGTCTGGTGAGTTGCGAGTCTTTCCGAGAGTAGCAAGAGATATTTCACATGAGCTCCCCCTTGATATGATCCCAAACGCTGCTTGATTTGGTCAGGAGATTGTTGCCAAAGTCGATCCTGATCTCGGAATCCTGATACCCTTATTACTCGATGGCAAGGAATCAGCAGTGGTAACGGGTTATGACGACAAACTTGACCAACAGCCCTAGCTGATCCAGGATACCCAGCTTGTCTAGCAATATCTTGGTATGATGCCACTGTTTGGTAGGGAATTGTGGCGATGGTTTTGAGAATCTGTTTCTTATAGGGTGACATGATGAACTGTTCGTGATCAAGCCACTCATGCCTGCTAAGCAACAAAGCATTCTTTTCCTCAGAATGAGTTAAGTATGCTGTGAAAATTTTGATCATCACTTGCTTGCAGTTCGTGATGTTGATGTGATGACTGATTTTGTGGTTGATGGGTGTTAAGGAAGTTCTCAACACAGTAATCACTTGGCAGAGCTGTTCTTCTGTGAGTTGATGTAAATGAGACAAAATGTGATTAGGAACAGAGAACTGATAATACAAAGATACCTTTGCTACCGAAGGTAAAAAGGGTATCGTTAGCACACACTGGTCATACAACAATATATTGCCCTGGGATGTGTGTTGTTGATTCAATCCTGGCCTAACCCTGAGGATGATGACACAGAGCATTTTGAGGTGCAGCTGAATCTTGGCCGGAATTTACTAAACAGATAGTAACCAAGATCAACGATGGGTTTGACGACCGGCCAAGCGGTCCAATTCATCCAAGCACCACAACCTAAGTGTGTGTAAATGGTACGAATAGCAGCCATAGCGATGACAAACTGACCTCGATCTAAGACGTGGAGTGACGCCATAAAATCTTCTCGTGATTTACCGTAATTTTCTGGTTTAAAGTTCGTGTCTGTAATATCATGCCAGACAAAATGATCCAGTTTTTTTTGTAAAGTTTTTTTCTTAATAAAGCGAATTTCTCGAGAACAAATAGGACAAGCTCCGTCATAGAACACCTCGATCAGTGGCGAGCTTCCCAGTTCAACATTTGTTTTATTGGTAAAAGTGGTCATCAGAAAACTAGTCCCAGTGAAAATATTTTATCCTAGGGTTAATGGACCTGGTTTTTACTTCAGGATATTAACCAAACAACAGTGCCTACATGTGAGGCCCTTGACTCAGGAGTTTAGCATAAATCGTAGCAAGGGATCTTAAAAATTACCACCTGCCAGTAATAACTCTCGGTCATCTCAGCCAAAGCTATAAAAGATTTTACTGTCAGCGGTTACTTCAATCATCTAGCACAGCAAAATTCACGATCCAAGTTGTTCTCCAAAAAACACTTGGCTATCCAAGTAAAATACAGATTTTACTTGATGGCTTGTACGAAAAATATGGCAACACAGATAAAAACAAACAACTAAAATCACGATATATTCTAATGTGATGAGTTATTCGAGCCGAAGACACTAGAAAAAACGGTAAGCGACAAGTAAAGTATCAAGAGGGTTAAAACCGGTTGTCTAGTGGTTTTTGGTCGTATATTTATCATAATATTATGCAGTATTATAAAAGTGTGATGATCGATTATCATCAAATGATCAATTTTATTCTGATGACTCAGAATCAGGTCCGTCTGAGCCTGGGCTGTGTGGCTCTTGTGGCGTCACTCTTTTACTGGTCACCAGAACTTTGTTTTGGTCAAGATTCTTCTAACCGATTTCAACCAATCCTCCCCTTAGATACCAGCTACCAGGCATCAACACTAGGAACGTACGTAGGTCACTACTTTTCAGATGACTTCATTGAGATAACAAATCAGGGTGAGTTTAACAGTACCCT
Source organism: Pseudomonadota bacterium (assembly GCA_026710525.1). Taxonomy (GTDB): domain Bacteria; phylum Bdellovibrionota_B; class Oligoflexia; order Oligoflexales; family Bin106; genus Bin106. Next base: position 1,466 of record JAPOQT010000259.1, on the reverse strand, counting down.
CGAGACCTTTGATTCCCTGGCTGCCACAACGAGTCAAAGTCCATCATTTTTAACGAAGCGACTTTACACAGCTCTCTCTCTGAAATACTACCTGGACCGCCTTGGTGCTCGTGGACTTAATCATATTCCTAAGGTCACCGCCTTAAGTGGTATGGAGGTAAAACAACTCTACTCACAGTTGAAATCTTTGATTATGAAAGACACTTCGTACCTTGTACGTAAATCTCGAAAACATCGAGCACTCTTTCATTATTACCGGATGACTTCCGGAGCGATGGACGATGTGGCCTTGAATAGCTTGAAAAAAATCCTTAACGATAAAAATGCACCACCAGCTCTGAAATTCAAAGTGTATTATCAGCTACTTTATTTTGGGCTGCAACTCGATCAAAATCTCCTCGACCTCAATAAAATTAGGTCCTTTGAAAAACGTTATTATCGCAGAGCGAAGGTGATTTCGAAAGAGTCCCATGTCATGGCTGCCTTAGCACTTGCTGCTGCCTATGCTGGGGTTAAAGATGGCGTCAAGGTACGGAGTCAGACGGACCCTCGTTACCGAGAGTTTTTGCAACAAGCAAGTACTCGCATCGACCGGGTAGATCCTGAGCTAAAACAACAGGTCCTGTCAGAAATTTTAACAATTTGGTTTATGGCTTCATCAGGATCGCCGAATTATCAAAATCCACCATTTTCTACGGTGCAACTCCTTGGCACCCCTGTTTACGAACCGATCATTGAAAGAATAGGGCTGAGTAAACTCAAAAAATCACTATCCCAGAGAAAACAACTCAGCGTAGCAGAGAGACGCCGACTGTTAAGTCGGTTTAGTCAAACCTACAAAAAACTAGCCATGAAAGATGATTTAAACCAGTATCACCATAGAATCTACCGAAAACTCTTAGATGAGCATTATTTCCTCTATCAGGAAAAGGGTGACAATGGACCACTGGCGAAAGAGATTTGGTGGCAAATCAGACAATTAGAACGTTCACAAAGGTCCGCGCCACTCGATCAACATCTGCAATTTGTCAAGAAAGCTTATACTTCCCTCATTGATCAAGAAGGTCGTCGTGCTTTACTGAGTAACACAAAAGAAAAGTCGAGAAGAGACTACTTGATGTTAGTTGATTCATATATCAAACGGATGAAACCTGAATCAACTCAGTTAGCCAAGCTTTTTGAAGCACAAGGAGCTGTATACGTCAAACTCAAACATTATAGTAAAGCTGTGCGATTTTTTACCAAAGGATTTGATCTTGTCAACGATGATAACAACATGAAAATACGGCTTATTGATTTAGCTATTCATTACCAACATCTGCTATCTGGATGGCCGAAAAAACCACAATGGAATCAGATCAAAAACTCTGATTTGATGAGCACATATGTTAAGCAACTAGCGAATCTTTATCAGAAAAAGCTTGCCCTCATCACAACGGAAAGCCCTCAAAGTCATCAGGTGATTT
>JAPOQT010000258.1 GCA_026710525.1 Pseudomonadota bacterium | reverse complement strand
TGTTAGTCTACTGCAGTATAAGTTATTTTATTTTTTCCACTCAGGACTATTGCCACCATCTGAGAATATTCACAAAGCAGGAGATGAATACCGATATTTCGAGTCATACTATGAAAAAATAATTAACCAATCACTGCATCAAGGTCATCGTACACTTAGATCGCCTTCATCAGTGGCATCAGAAATCAATCAGTTATATGCCTCTTATTCATTAGCTGAAATGGTGGTCCTCATCAAGCAATCAAATAGATTAAAAGAATTTGTTGGGGTAGGACTTCCTTATCTCACGGAAAAAGGTTACCAAATATTTGAAGAGGAGGTGCTGACGACGACTTTTGAGAGACATCTATTTATCAGTTATCTCCTTGGTATTGAAAAAGGCTCGTATTTGATATTTAAAGATCTATATGACTCAATAACCACTCATACTAAGTTCTTTAAGTTAGTTACTTTACTTAAACTGCGATTCTTTTATTTTTTCCATTCAGGACAACTTCCTTCGTCTAAGGATTTTCCCAGCTATAACAAGGAAGTTGCTTTCCTCAAGTCATACTACGAAAAAATCACTCGTTAGACATGGATGAATTCTATGAGCAGAAGTGGGTTGAATCGCCATGGCCGGCTATGGCTGATCATAACCTAGGATATTTCCTTAATTTTGCTCGGCTGTTATCTCCAGGATTGGCAAAATATAAGGTAAAAAATCATATATTTTTTTATAAATAAGACTGTGTCATTATTTTTACTTGAAATGGTCTCACGAGTTGTATATAAACTCAAAAGTCAGAGCCGGCTACCAAGCCGCCTCTCCTATTTAAACCGGTTAACTTTAGATATACCGAATCAGGCGGAATATTGGTAACAGAGTCTATTTCATTAACATTATGGGTACCCTAGTATGACAACGACAACGAAGAAAGCTAAAAGTAAGGCGACTAAAGGTAAGGTGTTAAACAAAGGTGGCAACAAAAAAAAATCAGCACCATCTCACAGTCAATCGACGACAGGAACGTCAAGTGGCAACATGGTTGAATTTCGTTTTCGATGTTCACCTGAGCTGAGAGACCAGATTAACAATCGACTAAAAATTCTCCACTTAGAACGTGGTGACCTTATGAGAAATTTCATGAAGGAATGGTTGAAACAAACCGACATCTATCTGAGTGGTGACAACGCTCTTAAAGCAAGTCACAAAAAATAGACATTCCTTAAAACATCAGATGTCGCATTTTCGTGTCGTATAGGGTCTTTGGAACATCTCGAAAGCAGTATATTATGATTAAGATTATTGTCACTGGTGGCACATTTGATAAGATCTACGACGAGAAAAAAGGTCGCTTGGGTTTCCAACAAAGCCACCTTAAAGAAGCTTTACAGCGCTGTAAAAATCAACTCGAGGTCTCGATTAGCATCCTGATGCTCACTGATAGTAAACGCTTAGGGGATCATCATCGTGACATCATTGCCGAGTACGTTGCTCGTTGTCCTGAACAAAAAATTGTTATTACCCATGGCACCGACACAATTTGCCAAACAGGCAGACATATTGGGCGTAAAATCAAAGATAAAGTTGTTGTTTTAACCGGGGCTATGATTCCTTACTCCCTAAAAAACAGTGACGCCCTATTTAATCTTGGTTCAGCGCTCGCCTTTGTCCAGATCTTACCTCCTGAAGTGTACATTGCTATGAACGGGATGAGTTTTCTAGCATCATTATGCCAAAAAAACAAAAAAACTGGCTGCTTTGAAGCTACCACATCAATCCAAAAGCAAGATGACGATGATCAGTTCCTTATGAGCCAGTCGTTATAACTAGTCGTTTTTAACTTGATAAATAGCTTGAATTCACAGTCACTAGATTTTTTGATAGATTACCTGTATACTAACCCTGATCGTTGTCATTATACTGGACTCGTTTGTTCATTGCTTGGTATTTCTGGTTTTTGTTCGACGATAACACTCACACTAACTTTATTCATCTGAAAGGACTCCATGGCTGGCAAAGAATTTGTTTGGTTCAAACATTATCAAAAAAACGTTCCTCACGAGGTGGATTACACATCGGAGTATTCATCATTGGTAGATATTTTCCAAAAATCATGCCAAAAATATAGCGAACTCCCGGCATTCAGCAATATGGGAACATCGATAAATTATAGTGAGCTCGCTGTTCATGTTGACCACTTTTGTTCTTATCTCCAACACTTTCTTGGCGTCAAAAAAGGGGATCGTCTTGCCATTATG
>JAPOQT010000257.1 GCA_026710525.1 Pseudomonadota bacterium | reverse complement strand
TACCTTCTCTCAAGTGTTGACCTTATCTGCTTCTTCAGAGAGTTTTAAGGATAAAATCCTGAACTAGCACTGCTGCTAGATTTTTTTGCTGTCCTATGAGGGGAGTAGGTTAACCGGTAAATAAGGTGATGCTTGAAGTACCAAAGTAAAACAGACTATTCTTTGCAGTATCAAATATAGGTTGTGACGCCGCTATCTTTTTATCATTGTGATGACAATATTTTAATATGCCAATTTGGCACAACAAAAATTAATAAATATCTTATAGATGATATAAGTCATTGATTTTATTATACATATTTTTTTAAAAAAATATGTAATATCATTGATATATTTTATGATTATTAATATTATATCTCCAATTGGAATATTTTGTTTTCATTTAACAATGAAGGAGTTATCTATGTGTATTAAAATTTTTGATCAACAAAAGATTATGAGTTCTAATCTGTTTAGTAAGTTGATAAAATCTATTTTTACTAATTTTTGTCTAATGTTATTACTGATGAGTTGCGGTGATCATGCAAAAAAAAATCATGAAGGAGAAAGACCACTTAATAAGGCGATAAAAACAGCTTTAAGAGAGGGGCAGAAGAAGTCTTACCATCAATGGAGACAATCTTCTGATGATCATATAAGTAAGAGTATTTTTAGTGATTTAGCTATGGTACACGAAATTCTTGGGACGCCAGTAAGGTATTCCTATGACACCCCGTCATCTGATCACAACCGAAACAATGCCAATTTTTCTGAATGTATTATTGGCGATAAACCAACCACCGATATCTTGTTTGGCGAAAATGCTGATAAAGATAGGATGTTTCTGGCGAATGGTCAAGAGGCAGTTGCTAATTTTAAATTCATTACATCAAAAAACGAGATCAATCGTTTTTTTAATCTTCATGCTAGTGCAGGGGTAGGTAGTAATCTAGGTCTGTTTTCAGCAAAGGCAAATGTTGATTACGCTCAATCAGCCGTTTTTAAAGACGAGTATCTGTATCAGAGCTTTAGCATTGATGTCGAAAATCCAGCAGTAACCATGAAAAACCTTAGATTGACCGATGATGCAAAAAAGCTTTTGGCTGAGAAAGGCTTGAGGGCTTTCTATGATCGTTGTGGTAAAGAAGCGGTTATAGGCTACGTAACCGGTGGTAGTTTTAAAGGAGTGTACAGCTATAAAGGCTCTCACGGAGCTGATACTAATAAACTGAGAGCACTCCTTGAAGGGCACGGTGTTCTTAAAATAGCCACACTAAAAGCAAAAGTGGCATTGAGTAAATCAGAAAAGAAGAATATTTCTCAATTTAAAGAAGAACAATATTTAAGTTTTAAGGGAGGATTAGGAGTTGATATTCCACTAACCCGAGAAGAAGTGGATGGTTTAAAGAAAAAGTGGACATCAGTAGTGGCTAAAAACGCTCGAGTGCTCAGACTTATTCGTAAGCCTTATAAAGATATTTTTGGTGATCTTGTCGTGGACGCGTCATACGACACTATTAATAACAATATAGAGCTACTGAAGAAAAAGATAGATCAACTAGAGAACTTAAAACAGATCTTTTTAAGTGAAGACACTTATATGGGCCACAAAGTTGATAAAATCTATAAGGATATGAATCAACTTGATGATATTTTAGCGCAACTGATTATAGGGGTTCAGGAATGTTATCAAGCCATCGACATTAGAGGATGTCCTGTTTCTAAATACACCAAAGCTTTCCATAAGTTTCAACCCTCAGTCGCTATCGCCCACAAATCATGTGGCTACCATAAGACGATGAAACGCCAAAAGTCGCCTGTTTGCGGGACTGAATCAATTTGCGATGAGTTTAAAGAGCGTGTTGTGTTAAGCTCAAAAAAAACCGTGCTACTAAAAACCTTCAAAACCAATCGCATGCTAAGTCTTGCTAACCTGAATTCTAAGCAAACAAAAGAGTTAGACCAAATTATTCAAGCCAAGTCAAGTGAGACATCGAGTATTCATCGTTGTGGGTCGGGTGAAAGAGCTCAGATAGATTTCATTGATTACATAAAAGAGGAGGGGAGATGCTGGAGTTCTCCTGCTCCTATAGATCTTCGTCCTGATCTGTGCATTGGTAATCATGAGCCTATCGCTTATTCTCCTAAGGAGCAGCAATCTCCAAAATCTGATCTCTCTAGGTATTCACTACTCCCTAAAAGGATATCTTCTGTGAGATCTCTCTTTTTCATACCACTCTCAGGTGGTTCTGGCTTACAAAAGCCCCTGACATCCCAGTCACCTTCCCTATCATTTGGTCAATGTATGTTTCGTACACCTCTGTTGACGATTAGTCATTGCCATTTAGATGTTCGTGGTAAATTTCGTATTGATTGTCACCAGAGAAAAAAGGCATATGGTTGTGCTGTTAAAAGAGAGAAGCTTAAAAGTTGTCTGGTTACAGTGCCTGATAAAAATAAGGTTAAGACCTGTTTGGTGAAACTTCATTCATTATAACCACAGTTGTGAGGGATGATCATTGGGTTTATCCCCCAGTAATCAAGGCAAGAACATGGTGTTCTTGCCTTTTTGGGTTGCCCTTAATCAGAACTTTCGTCACGATGAGTTGTTGCTCTAAGGACTCTGCCAAACACTATGAGCGGAATTGAGTCCAGAGTGACTGGTAACATTATGATTTTTTTTGTGTTAATCCTGAGTCAGAATAAGCTAGACAAAAGCGTAATGATCTCACCGTGGCTTCAGTATGATAACCATAGTTTTTTTCTAAATACTCGAGGGTGGTTCTCACTTCTTCTGCTTCTAGTTCTGTCAATTGATGACTTGTGTCTTTGTGGAAATGTGCCTTTAATATATGGTCCACGAACTCAGTAATTTTCTCCTTTCTTGATGCATAAAAGCTCTTTTTTATTTTATTGAGTAGATCATGAAAAACGATGGTGAGATCTAAGTTTTCATCAGGGTGCTCGACTTTCCAGGCTCCCATCCGAGCAAGAAGTGACTCTCGATATGACCCTTGATGAGAAGTCACCGCGAGCATTTTTTCAATGTGAGCCATAAAAGACTCACTAGCTTCTTCATAAGACTGACTCTTCTTATCGAAAAACTTTTCTTTCCTGAGAAAATGAACCACATGATGAATGTAATCTGTGAGTAACTTTTCATATTCCTTTGCGGTGGCCATGGTCATGGAATCAAGGAGTTCATTTTCAAAAATGCGGCAGTACTCCCCTTGTAAGAGTTGTAAAATCTTTTTTGGATTATGATAAGAGCCTTGTGGCTTCATACGTAAGAACTCATATAGGTCAGTTCGTTCAATAATTTTTTCCAGCTCATTCAAAATATCTATTGCTGTGAGATGTTGTTTTTGACAGTTTTGATTAGCTTGATGGAGAATATCCCTGATCAATCTTGGTGATGCGCCAAATTTTCCTTCATAATAAGATTCTTCGTCATATTGCTTAATGAGTTTTTTGCTGTTTTTGGAGAATACATCGAAGATTTTTTTCTCAATCCCTAGCACCCCTAATTCTTCGTTGTAAAGATAAGATTTTTGTAATACATTCATGCCCTGAATATCTGAGAGATGCAATGGATTAATGCCTTTATCACCTGGTGGTCTCAGACGTGTCATCACGGCAAATAAACAAAGAATTTTTAGAGTATATGGTGCCACAATGGTTTGAGCTTGTAGCAGTTGAATGTCTTTTTTGTAAATATCCATTTCTTGGTTGACTTGAATTAAATAAGGTACGGTAATCAGATGAATCCGTCCTCTAAAAGAGTTGAAATCGGGTATTTGAGCAAAAGCTTCCCAGTGTTTGTCATTGGTGGTGGCAATAAAAACCGTGTCAAGGTGAGCGTTAGCAGAACCAAGATGGACTGTGCTAATTTCTACCGTGTTCAGTAAATATTTGAAAGTTTCTAAAGGGCGCTTCAAAAAGTCAGAGAATTCAATCATGCCACGATTAGCATCAACTAATTCACCTGAATATTCAAAAAAATTAATGGTTTGTAGAACAGCTGGTAAATCCTTAAGATAGCGATCAACAGTAATTTGACGTTCTTTAGCATCCACACTCATTTGGGGCTCAACGGTGGCAATGCCACACCTGTAATGCCGCGATAGATAGAAGCGTTCGACTTGGATATGGTGTAAAACCCGAAATAGATCACCATGATAGGCACTATAAAGACTTTCGAAAATATCATGATTTTTTTTCGATAACCCGTTGAGTAAGATATGTCCTGGAATTTTGGTATCTGGAGCAATTTGACCCAGGAGGGTTTCTCGAAATGGCATCGGCAGTAAATATATGGGATTTTCTCTAAATTCAGAGTGAATTTTAGTGGCAATTTTACCTTCTGCCAGACCAGCAAGAGAGGACATGGGATGAGTGTTTGTGGTTTCTGAGCCAGCTGTAAAACCAATGGCTTGAGACTGACCCAGTTTTGGTGTGCCTAGCTCTTTGTTTTTGGGAAAAATCCAGCTAAATTTATACAAAGCACCGTCACTCGTATGGGAGTAATCTTCCATGGCACCAGCAATACTAGAAATAGTTGTGGATTTGGAAGAGCCATTAGGACCGTGGAGTAGGATAAGCTTAAATGAACCTCCTAATGTGTCAAAAGAACGCAACGTATCAACAATGTCTTTTTGCCCTTTCTCACCACCAATAACTGCTACTCGACTGTTATTAGCATAGTCAAAGAGTTTGTAGCGCTGATGAGCTCCAGCCAATTTTCCTGTGTCTCGAGTACCATAATAATCAAACATGTCAAGAAGGTAACGCGAAGAGTGGCGGAGGGGTCGGTGGGGATCAGTTTTAATGAGATCAAGATACTGCCAAAACGATAGCACCATAGCCTGTTTTTGATGATAGCTTTGAGAGTCAGCAAAAATTTGACGAATATATTGAAATGAATCAGACATCATTGATCCTCACTGAAATTTACGTCCATAGTTTGAGACCTGCCCTTTTATTGTAGCATACTGAGCGATGGCTGCGGATAGGATGCCTATTTCACAGTGTGATCATGCCAGGGGTAGAGATATGAAGTAAAACAAAATTAAGCTTTATTTTTTTTTAAAAATAAGTTATCATGTCAATATATTCAATGGGAGTCATTGAATATGTGTCAGCAGTTACTTTTTTATAATAGGATATCAGATCACTATGAAATCACTCATTTTCGTCACCCTAGCACTCATAACGACTTTTGTCGTCAGTCTAAGTAGTCACTCAATTCTTTACGCCCAGAGTAGTGAACAACCTGTGTGGTTTTTTACAGCTATGTTTCAAGATCTTTTAAAAAAGCATAAATCAACCATGCTTCGTGCCAAGTTTGCTGGCGATGAAGAGGCTTTGCAGCGAGAGATGCCTGGCGTAGATACCACCATTTCCATTGATGAAGCCCTTGAGATTTTACAAGCAGATCCAATCAATCAGGAAATTTTTCATTGGTTACACAGGAGATTTCCTGCTTTGGATGATCAATTGAGCCGCTCTTCAGTAGCTGTGCTTTATATGATATTCAAGGGTTTTGTGGCGATTGGTCAAGAGAATTTAGCGGAGCGTTTAGGGGTGATAAAACGTGTGTCATGGGATGGTTATGAGGGTGGCGAAGGTGACCGGTTATTAACTCAAAAGAACAGTGAGCAATTATCTCAATATCGGTTACAACATCTGAAAATTTTTATCAATTCCCTGCAGGATGGGCTTCTCTCTCAGGGATATTTTACTTATAGTAATTATTACACCAAATCTCCATCCTTAGAAGAGAGTATTGTTATTTTTTTCATGGAAGATCTCGATCTTTTTGATTTCTTTAATGCTGAGGAAAAAAACACGATGATGCGCCTGGTGTTACCTAATATGAGTCAAGAAGATGTGGCTAAGATTCGTGGCCTAATCCAACGAGAGTTAGTCATGTACTCGTACAAAATAGAGCTGTTATCTCACCGTGACGCCCTGAGCAATATCTTAAGTATTGATGATTTAAAGATAGCCTTAGATTACCATGTGTATCAAGAACCGCTTCATGTCCTCAAGCGACTGACAGCATATTCTTCTCATATTAGTCGTGATAGGCTCACAGAGAGGGCAGCGTTTAACCATTTAAATCGTGTGATAGCTGCTGCTGAAGAGTATCGCCGGCGAATAGATCCACCAAAGTTGGCTTTTTCACAGTTGTTCTCTCAAGAGCTTTACGGTCAAGTGGCTAATTTTGGTGTTTTAAATGAACGAGAGTTTGTGTTACATGTTTATATATCCCAAATACTTAAAATGCAAAATATTTCTATGGCAGCCTTGGTAGAAAAATATCCTGGTGCCAGTGAGGCAGATATTCGTGCTACCAGTGAGCTGATTTTCTTAGCGCTGAAAGCTGGTAACTCGTAACAGAATCTCTTCAAATCATGGGATGGTGTCTTGATTGTTTTGATCACGACTATGATGTGAGTAACGAGAGTCTTTGTGGCTGAAGTGTGGTTACTAGGTCGAGTGGGTATGCCGCTTTCACTTATCATGTTTAATTGTCAGTAGGGCGTAATGATCATTAAAAACTATCTTTGGTGATGGGATCGCCCGTGTTCACACTCTTCATAATGGCTTCCCGTGGCATCAAATCAATCGGTAATTGGGCCCTTCTAATATTAGCTTGATGAAGCACGGCTCCCCTTAAACGAGAATAATCAAGATCACAACCCTCAAGATTAGCTCTCGTCAGGTTAGCATTTTCAAGATTTGCGTGCCATAGTGAGGCGTCACTAAGATCGCAGTGGCTAAAATTACACTCCTTGAGTATCGCATAAGACAAGTTGGTTTTTCTCATGATACAGCCAGAGAAATCCATTTTGGTCAAATTAGCTCGTCTCATATCCATACCACTAAGATCTTTGGTGGTTTTTAGAATAGCTAGTATCTCATTACGACCAAGGGCACTAAAATGCTCTTTACTATCACCGGCATCGTTGAATTCATCGTGGTCTGTCATGATATTCCTTATTATTTGTCAATATAATATAAACAAGTGTTCCATGCTAGAAAGCGGTGAGTGCCACTCACAGCCCTTGATCTATTGTTTAGGTCCAAGTCATCTCGATTAATTAACCTCTCTTTCGCGCGTTATTCCACATTTGAGCGACGTCGAGCATGCGTGCTGAAAAACCCATTTCGTTATCATACCATAGCAGTAGTTTGACAAGGGTATCATCAATGACTTTTGTGAAAGATGTGTCGACGATAGAAGAGGAAGAAGAGCCATTAAAATCAGTAGATACCAGAGGAATATCATTGATCTTGATAATATTTTTCATCGAGGAGGCACTAGCAGTTTTCAGTACGTCATTGATCTGATCACTTGTTGTGGGTTGATTAAGCTGCATTACCACATCACATAACGACACATTAGCTGTGGGCACTCGAACAGCGATACCATCAATTTTACCGGTGAGTTGAGGTAGAACTTGCGCCACCATTTTAGCTGCTCCTGTGGTGGTTGGAATCATTGACAGCATTGACGTTCTAGCTCGCCGTAAGTCCTTATGTGGACCATCAAGGATCCTTTGATCACCTGTGATGGCATGCACTGTGGTCATAGTGACCCGAGATAAAGAAAAGTGATCGAGGATTACTTTGCAAACGGGAGCTAAACAACCAGTGGTACAGGAGGCATTAGACAGGATTCTTTCATGGCCCCTAAGGAGATGGTCAGTGACTCCACAAACCACAGTGAGGTCCGGATTTTCAGCTGGTGCTGAAATCAGCACGCTCATGGCATCATCGTGGAGGTGCTTCGATGCTCCTGCTCTGGTGGTAAATGCACCCGAGCATTCAAAAACCATATCGACACACTTGTTACGCCAAGGAATGTTTTTGGGATCTTGCTCATGGGAGAAAGAGACTTGGTGATCTTTACCTGCCATCTGATAGTTCATCATGTCGCCATTAACCTGGCAAGGAGTCGAGAGTGCACCATGAACACTATCATAGTTGAGTAAATGGGTACTGACTGCCGTGGAGGCTAAATTATTAATAT
>JAPOQT010000256.1 GCA_026710525.1 Pseudomonadota bacterium | reverse complement strand
TTGATCTGCTAATTTAGCTGGCATTCCCCTGTTCTTAGCAAAATTAATAAAATGTTGAACAAACTTTTCATGATTTTTGGTAAACAGATGAGCATAATTAACATCACTTAACCCCCTTAAAAAGTCATCGATTTCGACGAATTCTTGAAATCTCTGTCGGTACTTGGCAGTCATAATCTTGCTCGGTCTGTCGCTAAAATATTGGGTCACAACTTCTAAAATAGTCTGATAAATAATTCTGTCAGTTGGGAAGAGAGAGAGCTTCCATTTAGATGACATAAGAGATGCAAAACGATTTTTGAATTCCGCTGAATAGAGAGCAGAATATTCTTGCCAAAGTCCTGATGTGTCCGTAGCCTTATATAGGTCCTTCAGATCAAGTGATTGATCAAAGAGGAGAGGTTTTTCCATGAATTCTTTTGCTGAATCAGTTAAGGTAGCTAGGGCCTGCTGTGTATTTCGATGAGCTGCTAAAAAATCCTCATAGGTACGATATGGAGTTGAAGAGCTGAGTCTGACGTCGATGTCATCAGCAAGTGCCTCATAAAAATTTTCAAAAATTTCCACTCCTATAACTGTTGTTGCAAAACCTCCCAGGCTGAGAAATGCCCCGAAGGCTACCGCACCCTTCGACTGACGGGCCATACCCTGATAGTATTTTCGCCATTGATTGATTTTTTCCATATCCTTTTTTATCAGTTTAACTTCTTTGACATCTTCGTATTGAGACTTGGTGAATATTACTGGCTTACCATCAACTGTTTTCAAGGCATTATGTGTACAGTGCTGGCTTTCGTGGTGCTGTCTTAAACAAACTTTAAAAGCATAATAAGTATTTTCCTCAATATTTTGTTCAACAATGGTCAGACGATAGAGATCATCGTACACATAATTTAGTTTTGCATCCCTCTCTCCCGCTCCAGTCAATCCAGGAGTTTTACAAGCGATTATCAGGGGTAGCAGATATACCGTGATGATAAAAATATGACTTTTAAACTGCATGAAACCCAAGTCCTAAATCAAGGGCAAATAAACTGTTCTCACTTCTTTATTTTTTTGATGTACAATACAAATATCAAAGCTATCTCTATGATCTTGGTTAAGTCTGATGATGGATATAACTTAAATAGTTACGTTTATTTGCCAAAAGCGTCCCCTCACATCAATGACTATGATGTGTCACTTACTGATCTAAATAGACATCTGATAGCAATAAAACAACTCAAACCACATGAGGTATCGCTTGTTTTATCAAAATCTTTATTGAAAACCCTGTTCTCATAGGACTCAGATCTTGCCATCAAACTAAACCTAACTGATATCTCTCAAGAACCGAGGATTTCGATAACCACGATGAATCATAGGGGCACCTGATCCTAGGTTAACTGGCCCACACCAAGACCACAAAGACCCTTTAGATACAGATGGCACCCTTTTATCCTCATTATTATGCCGCCCAGGTACCCGGCGAGATAACAATAATCTTCTTAGGATATCAGTACGATGAGTCCCTGGCAGCAGCGCTATTTTCGATAACCATTGGTCATTTTTTTTCCCATAGCCGTAATCGTAAGGCTGGGAAGATACGTAGCGAGATTTTGGCGTCATAAGAACAGTGAGCTGTTTTTTCATCGCTGCGTTTTCCCGTAAAATTTGTTCGTGCTTACTGGTGAGAAAATCGAAATATTGAGAAACTTCGCCAGAAAAATGATCGAGTTTTTTAGCAATATCAGCCGTCGAAACCCTTGTGTTTGAGGATAATTCAGATGAACGATGAAACTCTTGATACTCTTTGAGGTCAGACCAGCGGTACATAGGACGCAAATAACGATCAAGCTTAATTCGAGCACAGGGTAACTCTTGACCAGAGATCTGAGTTAAACGGGAACGCTTGATTCCCAAATAAGCCATCGCTTCATCTGCGTTACAAGAATATTCTAAGGCCTTAGGATCTTCTGAATCCAAATAAAGATAATTTTTTTGACGACTCGCACCAAACATATTTTTATCCTTAAGTACCTGACCATCAAGTGGCCCGTGACCTTGTGCATGCTGATGATCTCGACCTTCTCTCATTACCACTATTACCTCGTTATGATCCTACATAGCTACCCAAAGTTAACACCGAGTGATCTCATCCACAATATTACTTGCATTCCTGACGGCTTTATTCTACCATCCCTCACTGTTTAGTTACACTCAAGTGTCCAGGTGGACTTAAGACAGAGGCAACCTTCAGCTAAAGGAATACCATATTATGGCAACATTACAAGTTGGCGATCAATCCCCCGTATTTACTACCACTTCTTCCCAAGGTGAACACTTTGATTTTCATAATCTCATCCAAAATCATCACGTGATTATTTACTTCTATCCAAAAGACTTTACTCCAGGTTGCACCCAGGAAGCCCAGGATTTTGCCAGTGCATTTAATGAGATTACCAAGCTATCAGCCAAAGTCGTCGGAGTGAGTAAAGACTCTGCCACCAGTCACAATAAATTTCGTCAAAAATTAGATCTACCTTTTCCTCTTCTTGCTGATGAATCTGGCGAAATCTGCCAAAAATTTGGTGTATGGCAGAAAAAAAAGATGTTCTCTAAGGTCTATATGGGCATTGTTCGGTACACGTTTTTAATTGCTAGGGGCGGCACAATAAAAAAAGTCTGGGCTAAAGTCCGAGTCAAAAATCACGTCCGTGACGTTTTACATGAACTAGAGCAACTGGCTAAAAAAACAGATGAGACACCCAGGTAGAAAAAATAATTTATCATTTTTATTCAAATATATCAAGATCTTACCATAAGTGTTTCCATCATGAATTTTTTACTTTCAATTCTGGCACAAATTTTGTATAAGAAGTAGTGTCTTGAGTAAGCATTCAAGATGCGATTTTTTTGTGTCAGGCTGACTTGTTCGAGTTGTTTCATGCCCCATGGCATCCTGATGTTGTTTGATCCTATTTTAATGGAGTTAACATGAGCGCTTCCCACAAAAATGTTATTTGCTTAACAAGCTTCCGCAGAAACAAGACACTTCGTTCCCTGAATTTTTCTTTTCACAAAGCCTCTCATAACCACAACCAAAATAAGCCGGACTCAGCAAAAAATTCTCCTTCAGCCCCTCATGTGATTTCTGGTCACTCCGACAAACTATTCGGTTCGGTTATGCAAAAAAATAAGGAGGTAAAAAAAAGATTACAAGAGAATAGACTGAGAGAAAACTCCCAAGTTCTTTTAAGCTATCAAATTAAAAAATAGCTTACCTCTTATTTGTGTTCTTTTGTGTTCTTTTTTCTATGATATCTGTTCTACCTACTCGTTGTATGTTGTTGTTGTTGTTTGTTCCTTTTTCTATTTGAGGTTACTATGAAGATTTCTGCTTGTTTAGATTCGGATGCTGATGATCACCTTGAGTTACACGAAGATTTAAGCTCAGTTGTTGACTTAAACCTTTACCGGCGACAGCGAAAGCTGGCTAAAAATCTTGTGTCATCTCGCGTACCTCTCTATGTGAGTCATCTTGAAGGCCAGGTTACACCACCCCGTGACAATCTTGTCACTCGGATGGCCTCCGTCGAGGCTCAGATTGAGGAGTTAGATGATCTTATCTACCTTCTGAATCAAGACGAATACTTTGTTTAGTCTTCTCAGAACCAATTCTGCTCGGTGATCCGAGTAAAATACCCAGGGATAATCATCTCTGGGTATTTTTTTGCCTAACTGATCTGATGAAAAAACATTGATATCCATAAAGTCATATGGTACAATGCCCCACGAACATGGATCCTTATTTTGATCCTATGGCTTTCAGCCTGAATTGTGTCGGCTCTAATTACGATGGTAATTGGTTCTTTTTTTAGTATATGATTCTATCGTAGGGGGTATAGCTCAGTTGGTAGAGCGGCTGCTTTGCAAGCAGTAGGTCATCGGTTCGATTCCGATTACCTCCACCATTATTCTGCCCTACATACGTGCCGTATAAGGAGCTTGAAATGCCGACTCAAAAACAACGCATTACTTTTAAAATCTCCTTAACTTTCCTAGCCTTGCTTTTTCTTACTTGTTATTTACTCAGCCCCACCCCTGTTCTGAGTGAGGTCACTCCTCCCACTATTACGCCACAAGTGACATTAATTAAATACGGACAGTCCGGGTTATCAGAGTTCGTCAGAAGCTTTTATTCTGAAGACTTAGATATTTCAGTCATGATACCAGTACAGCACTCAACACTCGACGATGTTTTACAGTCGCTTATTGTTTGGGGTGAAGGTATCGATGATATGGTTATTTCGGTAGCGTCACCTGATGATTCTGGCGAACTATCTGCCACTCATCTGCCGCCTGATGATTTAGATAACCTATACTCTCTCCTGGTTCACTTTAAGGGTAATCCATTAACCTTAGAGGTTCGAACGTCTCAGACCACCACCGAGAGCATCCAAGGCATTCTCACAGGACTCACAGGAACTCCTGAGTGTCGTGATCAAGATAGTCACTCTGGATGTCAGCTTGTGTCACTGTTGGTTATGGGTCAGGATAATCGTATCTACCCGGTAGCTAGCAAAGATATTCTGAACCTCACATTTGATCCTAGTGACGCGAAATTAACCATGGACGCCCTCATTGCCCAGGATCGTCATAACCTGCACCATCAAGTTATGATCACCCTCAAGAGAGATCCTCGCTTTAGGGATAAACCTATTCATATTAGTACCGCTATTGGCACCCCTATTTGGCAACCTTCCTATCGAGGTGTGCTGTCAGCAAATGATAATATTCTCATCGAAGCCTGGGCTACCTTCGAAAACTATTCTCTTGAGGACTGGCATAATGTGTCGATTGTTCTGAAGTCTTATAACACTCGCTCACTGCAAAGCCATCTGAGCGAACGCTCCTTTCCTCAAAGAAAACATGTGAACTCAGACAGTCGTCAAATCCCCTTGACTATTACCAATGAATCATGGAATGACAGTGTTGCTGCCGAGGAGTCACAGAAATACTCGAGTTTAACACCAGCAATCCATCCTGCTGATGATCGCCATTTTTTAGGTGACATACGGATAGCTGATATGACAGCTGAATATCAGCTACCTGGCCAGTTCTCCCTAAAAAAAGGCCACATATTATCACTACCCTTTCTCGAAGGCGCTGGGTTTGAGAGTGAGATCCTCACCTATTATTTTGGCCGTGGCAAAAATAATGTCGGTTGGCTACCTGGGAAAAAAATGCTGGCTATTAAAAACAACCTGGCCATCAAGTTACCCCCAGGCATCATGACCTTATACGATAGTAACGTTAGCTACATGGGTGATCTTTACCTCCCAGAGATTCACCCAACAGAACATCGATTGCTCGACTTTGGTCATGATCCACAAATCAAAGTTACTGAGCACGAGGATACTGAGCAAAGAAAAACACTCATATCTCTTAAACAAGGTCTTGTTCGTATCCAAATTGAGGATGTGCTAAGAACAACATACCAAATAAAGAGCCTCTATCCGCCTGAGAACACAGTTAATCACGGTTTAGTCACTGATCTGCATCAAGACCGGGGTGGCAAAACACTGAGAATTTTTCACCCCTTCAGACAAGGTTACTCTATCATTACTGACAACGCCAGCGAACCCGATGATCAAGAATCAAATGACCCGCAAACTTCACCAGACAAGAAAACAATAAACTTCGAGCATCAAGGCTACACATTTCCTGTGGTCATCCTTGGCGGGCAAACCAAGACCCTAACCATTGTCGAAAGTCGACCAAGGCTCACCGAGGTCAAACTAGGACATCTGAGTCGCAACGAGCTGCAGTTTTATTTATCAGCCACCACCATGGACCCTAAAATAAACGGCTTTCTTCAACACCTCATGAAGCTCACTGACAACGCTTCACAAGCAAAACAAACCCTCGAAAACTTCACGTTACAACAGGAATCATTGAAAGACGACCAAAAAAGAATTGCCGCTATTCTATCGGCTCTCAGCCCTAACCATGAAACGTACCAACCATTCTCTGCCAAACTTATTGAGCTCGAAAGTGAAATACAAGCTGGGGAGAAAAATAAACAACAACTGAAAAAACAATATGACAAAGCCCAGTTTGCCCTAAAAGATCACATCAGCAAAGACCCACAATCATTCGACCATCCTTAACTATCATGCAGGTTTTCTTGGTCAAGTTCCTGCTGATAGGGAGCATCGGTTTCCCAGCCTCGTTTCGTCTCACGGGCTTGAGTGGCTGCCATATCCACTGTTTCATTGCCTGAGATGCCTGCATGGGCTTTCACCCAATAAAACTCCACTTGATGATCATTGATATGGGCTAGGATCTGTTGCCATAGGGCCTTATTTTTCACAGGCTCCCTACCCGACTTTCGCCAACCCACTTGCTGCCATTTTTGCAACCAACCCTTATTAATAGCATCACTCACATAACGGGAGTCAGTATAGATTCTCAGGCGGCATTTATTGTGATTCAAACACTCAAATGCTTTAATAATAGCCGTGATTTCCATCCGGTTATTCGTCGTGTTCTTATAGCTACCAGAAATCAATTTTTTATGGTCGCCAAACTGCAATAAAGCAGCCCAACCACCAGGCCCAGGGTTAGGGGAACAACCACCATCTGTGTATATAATAACCGTACCCTTATTTGCCATGTTGTCCTCACTGTTTACTTGTCTGAAATCAGGAATAAAGATATGGATCAACCCTTGTCAATCGTAACTCTGGATCTTATCATGCTAACACAGGATAATAGCAAATGGCTCAGTCAACTGCATTTTTCTCTCGCTTTTAACGATAATATATGATATACCCTTTTGGTCTTGAGGAAGTATCGGACCATAAAACCTAAGAATGAATGATCAACAAAATAGATACAAACAGGAATCAATTATGACGAACCCATCTGATATTCAACATGAATTTGAAAAGTTACTAAAAGAAAAGTATGGCTCGAACATCAACATTATCTCAGCCAGCATTTCTCCTAAATCCTTGCTCGCCAAAACAAAGAATGCTGAATCAGATAGCCCTCACAGTGAATCTAATGAACCACAGAACCAAGCTGTTCTCCAGTTTAGTAAAACCCCGAAAGACATTAAAGCATGCTTAGACAAGTACGTCATCGGCCAGGATGAAGCCAAAAAAACCCTGGCGATTGCCGTGTGCAATCATTATAACCAAATCCGCTACTACCATCAGCTACCCAAGGAACAAAAAGCTGATTACCACTACGTTAAACAAAATATTTTAATGATCGGTCCTACCGGAGTTGGTAAAACCTATATGATCCAACAAATCGCTAAAATGATCGATGTTCCTTTCGTCCGGGCAGATGCCACGAAATACTCTGAGACCGGTTATGCTGGTGGTAATGTTGAGGACCTAGTGCGAGACTTGGTGACCAAAGCCCAGGATAATGTTGCTGAAGCAGAATTTGGTATTATCTATATTGATGAAGCCGATAAATTAGCCGCATCACCTTCATCAAGATATAAGGATATTTCAGGGCGTGGCGTACAATTAGGACTCCTGAAACTCCTTGAAGAAACGGAAATTGATCTTCGTTCCTCCCAAGATCCTGCAGCTCAAATGCAAACCATGTTTGATCTTCAAGGATCTGGTAAAACCAAGCCCAAAGTGATTAACACCCGTCATATTCTTTTTATTCTCTCTGGCTCTTTTTCTAACCTCAATGAAGTTATTAAAGAACGACTGGCTGAAAAAGCTATTGGATTTCAAGCAGCATCACCGAACCGGCATGGCTCAAAACTTGATGATGCTAAAAGACTTATAGCTCAGTTGCGCACAGAGGACCTGATTGAATTTGGTTTTGAGCCGGAATTTATTGGTCGTCTACCAATTCGTGTTGCTTGTCATAATCTGTCGGAAGATGATCTTTTCCAAATTCTTAAAACAGCAAAAGGTAATATTATTAGTCAGTATAAACAAGCACTAGCAGCTTATGATATTAAAACCAAGTTCCACGACAGTGCCCTGAGAGAGATTGCAAGGAAAGCTTTTAAGGAGCAAACGGGAGCTCGCTCTCTTGCCACCATACTCGACGCTAGTCTGAAAGATTTCTTTTATGAACTACCATCACTTGGCACAACTCACCTTGATGTTGATGGTGATCTGATTATTCATCCAGACAAAAAATTAAAAGAGCTCATTGATAAAGAAAATAACATTACCAAACCAATGCAGCAATCCATCGAATCATTTCAAAAAAAATCTTTTCTCGACCATCGCATCCAGGTCAATATTGATCCTGATGCCTATCCCTTCATATTGTCTCAGGTGAATGGTAATGTGAGTGAAGTCGAAGCGTTTCTGAGCTCCTATATCAAACCTTTTATTTACACAATACAGCTGTTAACTGTTAGGGATGATATTGGCATCTTAAGTCTTCCTCTTGAGTGCTTTCAGAATCCACAGAAGTGGTTTGAAATGTCCTTGGCTCGCTATGTAAAAGCATAGAGCTTAGCCCAGACCATGGTTGTTGGTATTATTCCATAGCAGGCTTATATTCACGTTTTTCCGTTTTTGCTCTCTATGGAACAACCACTCTTTTTTCAACTATCTTGGCTTGATGGTCTGGTGTTTTTTGTGATCCTGGCGATCACCTATAGTGCTGCTATCTTAGGCCGCTCCTACTTTTTTAAAACCTCTGATCATTCTCCCCTCCAAATCATCCTACTGGGCCGGCGACTAACCTTACCTTTGTTTGTCGCTACCCTGGTAGCTACCTGGTATGGTGGTGTTCTGGGTGTGACTGAAATATCCTATCAACACGGGATTTTTAATTTTGTCACCCAGGGAGTTTTCTGGTATGTGAGCTACCTTTGTATCGCTTTCTTTGTTGTACCTAGGTTACGAGCTTCTGGGGCTATCACATTACCAGAGCTAGTAAGAAAAAAATTTGGTCCACGGGCCGAAACCGTGGCATCACTGTTCAACCTCTCAAATATTTTACCCATTACCTACATTTTCTCATGTGGACTACTCCTCGACGCTTTATTTCATATCGGTGTGATGCCGGGAGCTTTCTTAGGTGTGGTCATTGTTTTAGGTTATGGTTTACTCGGTGGCTTACGCTCGATTATTTTGAGTGACCTCATTCAGTGCGTTGTGATGGTGGTGGCTGTGTACGCTGTATTTCTCTTGTCATGGCATAAATTTGGTGGTTGGGGATATCTTAAAGCTGAACTTCCCAGTCACTACTTTGAAATCACCGGCGGTCAGTCTGTTGGCACTCTTTTGGTCTGGGGGTTTATTGCCTTTTCAACTTTGGTTGATCCAAACTTTTACAATCGAATTTTTGCTGCTTCATCAGACAAGGTAGCAAGAACTGGCATTTTGATCGCCACAGTGATTTGGCTGTTAATTGATATCGCCACCACAGCTGGTGGTATGTATGCAGCCACACAACTCAAAGGCGCTGAACCATCCGAGGCTTATTTAATCTACGCCATCAACCTGTTGCCTCCTGGTATGAAAGGACTTTTTTTAGCTGGTATTATTGCCGCCATCTTATCAACCATGGATAGCTACCTGTTTCTTGCCTCATCAACGGTGAGTTATGATTTACAAAAAAAAGCCAGCAACTTCCGTTTATCGTATGCTAAAAATCTCGTACTGGTCGCGATTATATCGTTTGTACTAGCAATGTTTTTTACCAGTGACACTCCTGGTGCTCAAGGAATTAAAGGTATTTGGAAGACTTTTGGTAGCTACTCAGCTGGTTGTATGCTCATTCCTATGATGATCGGACTTTTTTCGACTCGGCATTTCCGGGATATTCATTTTTTGATTGCCACTATCACATCAGCCATATCAATGACTTTGTGGCGTTTTTTATGTCGACCATACCTAGCAACTATTTTTACCCCTGATCCACAGGGGCAGAACCATCCTTTAGTATGGGTGAAGGATATCGAAGAACTCTATCTTGGTCTCTTATGTGGATTAATCGTATGGCTCATAACCCTCTGGCAACAAGATAGTCGTTAATGGCCAACTGTTATCATGGGATTAGGCAAAATTTTTGCCTCTTTACTGAACCTTGTTACCCCACGACAGCCATACAATAGAAAGAGATCTTTAGTCGTCATGATTTTTCTTCTCTGCTTATTTTGTCACAGGCTCATACTTATGGATCACTTATGAGCAGGATAATTGGTGCCAACATTCTATTAGTGACTCTCCGCCCAACCCTTGTGATGTTGTGTTTGTCCTTATTGTGGTTCCCAGGACAAAACAGACACCTCCATGCTGTTACTAAGATATCTCCCATATTTCAGGTGTCTCCTGAACTTAAGCCTCGGGTTGATTTTTGGCAAAACATCTTCCTCCGCTATGGTGATAACACGTTTGTTATCCATGATCGAGACTACCCTTGGATCGTTATTGATTACGTCTTTTTTGCCCAAATAGCTCGGAGCAAAAATAAGCCTCATTTGTTAAATAGAAAACAACAACAACTCATTATGGAGCGTTACTTAAAGCGTTTGAACCGCGGCCTAAAACGCTTTGCTAAAAATCACACCAAAGCCTTATCACATCATAAGATAGAAAGGAAAATTTTCACCGCTTATCACACATCTCCAGAACTACTCGATCGTCTTATTACAGGGCAAGCTGTGATTAGAGCACAACGAGGACTGGCAGATTCTTTTCTTTATGCCGCCCGTCAAGCCCAAGATTATCTCCCCTACTTTGAACGAGAATTTAGAGAAGTGGGCACTCCCATCGAACTCACCCGACTCGCATTTGTGGAGTCGATGTTCAATCCTCGAGCTATCTCAAAAGTGGGTGCTTCTGGCATGTGGCAATTTATGCGAGCGACGGCACAACACTACTTACAAGTTAATAAAAACATTGATGAACGACACTCGCCATTTAAGGCGGCTAGAGCTGCTGCCACGAT
>JAPOQT010000255.1 GCA_026710525.1 Pseudomonadota bacterium | reverse complement strand
TGAGTAAAAAAAGCACCACAAAGTCCCGGTGGTTAATGAACTTTGTCATGAGAAAAGATACATGATTCACAGCAAACAGAGTGCCCTATGATTTATCTTGATCATAATGCCACCATGCCAGCTACATCTTCTCACTTGCAACAAGTGACGTCGCAACTTGAACAGTGTGATGCTAATCCCTCAAATACCCATGTGGCTGGGAGGCGAGCTAAAAAGCATCTTGAAGATGCACGCAACTCGGTAGCTTCTTTGCTCGGCTGTGCTCGTGAACAGATTTTTTTTACCTCTGGAGCCACTGAAGGCAATTATACCGTTGTTTATCACGCAGGCCAAAAGTCTCTTGAACTCGCAAAAAACAGCCAAATAAGACCGCAATTTATGATTAGCCAAGGGGAGCACTCATCCCACGAAAACGTTTGTCATCGGCTGTGCGAGTCACATGGCTTTTCGATGTTAAAAATCCCTCTTCTTGCTGACGGTCGTGTTAACCAAGAAATACTACAACAGAGTATTTCTGAAGATACCCTGTACTTTGGTTTAAATGATACCAATCATGAATCAGGTATCATCAATCAGGTGGCAGAGATCACGGCAAAAGTTCGGATATTACAGCCAAACTGTCATATTCATGTTGATGCTGCTCAAGCTTTTGGCAAACGCCATTTGGATTATATTACCACTAACCAAATCGATAGCTTAGTCTTTAGCGCCCATAAAATTGGTGGTCTTAAAGGTATTGGTGGTTTATACCTCAAAGATCCTTATTCATTTAAACCGCTACTCGGTGGTGGTGGTAGTCAAGAAAGGGGTCTCAGAGCTGGCACCGAAAATCTTTTAGGCATTATCTCCTTGGGTAAGAGAGCCTCGGACATTCAACAAAACTCCCATTGGCTAGCTAACACAAAATCACTCTATGACTCAATGTTGAAGCACATGGAGCACATGCCAGGTATTAAAATTTTTGGTAATCAACGTTATTCCTCGAGACTAGCATGTAGCTTTACCATTGAAGACCAAAAAGCCGAACGAGTCGATATGATTTGGAATCGTCATCAAATCGCCATTGGTCGTGGCTCTGCTTGTTCTATGGTGTCATACCCGTCAAAGACCCTCCTATCCATGGGAGCTAGTCAATTTGAGGCCATGAACTCATTTCGTATTAGCCTTGGCCCAGAGAACACGGCAAGTGACATCGATTATTTTCTCCATGTTTTAAAAAGTGAGGTGCTATCAGTATCACCGTAATATTAACATCTTGCCAAAGCCATAGTCTTGTTGTAATATCCTCAGGGGGTTTGATCCATCATGGTATGGGATTATTTTAGATTGCTGTTCGCTATTAGTGATTTTAATGTTATACTGACCAGGTGACTGATCTGTATGGGATTAAGGATTAATCGTCATGTTATAAACTGTGTTAGTGAATCTCAAGTGTGAAAGAATATTACGATGCCAAAGGTTAAAACAAAGAGAGCTGCTGCCAAACGATTTAGAGTGACTCCCTCTGGCCGCATTAAGCGTGCTTGTGCTAATAAAGAGCATATTCTCACTAAAAAATCGAGAACGAGGAAAAATCGTTTAAAAAAAGGGAGCGTTGTTAGTAGTCATGATAGATCGCTAATCAAATCTTGTCTTCCTAATAGTTATTAACTACCTGTGAGCTGCTCCACTGAATCTATCAAAATACCAGAGCAAATATTATGGTTTTTTGTGTATCCCAGCTGGCAGGCTCAAAAAAGTGATAATCATTATCTCAAAGAGAAAAAAGAAAGGTTCGTACCATGTCTCGAGTGACACGCGGTTTTAAAGCACGCCGAAAACGCAATAAAATTCTCAAATTAAGTAAAGGGTTCCGTGGCGCAAGAAGTCGCAACTTTCGTTCTGCCATCACTGTTGTGCACAGGTCTCTCCAGTTTGCTTACCGTGATCGTCGGGTACGGAAAAGAGAATTTCGAAAGCTATGGATTACTCGAATTAATGCGGCTAGCCGACTATATGGCTTAAAATACTCTGAATTTATTCATGGGTTATCACTCGCTAACGTGACGATGGACCGGAGTATCTTAGCTGAACTGGCATCATCTGACAATCAAAAACCATTTGAAGCTGTGGTTGCTGTATCGAAAAAAGCCTTAAACAAAGCTTAACCAACTCATTATTAAAGCTGGCTCACACCACCGTGTTTAATGAACTTAATTAAGTTATCCACAGGTAAGTCTCTGGTTTGTGGATAACTTTTAGGTGAAAATGAGATAGTCATCACCCTGGTGACTAATAATAGTTTTTATTATTGGTTATAACGAAATTAATCAATAATATTATGATTTTATTTGTCGAGTGCTAGCGGTAACATCCCAGGGCTTTGCCAGAGAAGGATCCGTGGTTAACTCACCTCACAACCAACTCCAGCCAAAGTTATCCACAACCTACTTCAATGCTTAGCCTTGCTTTGTTGCGCCACAAAACAGGAAAAATAAGGCCGCTAAGTGTTATGAGGAGCATTCTTGTTTGCGAGATTTAAAAACAGGATTTTGCTCTAAGTTAGTAATGGCAGGTAAAACAATGTTCTTAGCTACCTTGCCACTCTCGCAGCCCTGTTGAATATCAGTTACCAACGGTTCAAATGTGGCTTCAAAAAGATCTCTGCCATTAACCTGAACTTTTATTGTCGGATTTTGTGGCCATAGGGTGAGGGATGACCAGTAAGTGGCGGGATAACAGCCTGTGGTAAAATCAGCTTTAAAATAACTAAATCGGCTGCGCACTGTTAGACCTTGATTCATCGTGTTACCAATAACAGTGCGACCATTATAGCTGGTAGGAAGACTCTCTGTCTGGCTGCTTTCTAGGTAAGGAATAGAGAGGTTATCAGCAAATTGATAGTTATAGGCAATATGTCCTGTTTGAATATCATCGATGACCACACCCACTTCCATCGAGCGAATAGGTTCATCAAACAAACAGCTGGCAGCACTACTCAAGTCTTTCGAAAATCGTCGATTATTCTTACAACCAAAGAGTGTGATCACGAGCAAAATAAGGGTCAATAAAACAAGTTTTTGATGGCCGAATGTCCTGGCATACCGATGCAAAATTGGCAACTC
>JAPOQT010000254.1 GCA_026710525.1 Pseudomonadota bacterium | reverse complement strand
TTATTAGTTATGATATAATACGCCGCCTGGTCAAGGTGTGACTTTTCGATTTTCTAAACCTTGACTATCCCTCATATGACGCCATATTGATCAACTGTATTTTCTTTGGCCTAGAGGACATACAGAAATTGATGACCTCTTGTTTTGCTAAATTCATATCAAGTAGAAAGCATCTTTTGATTTTATGAAGCGTATTCCCATTTTTATCACTCAGCTTAGTAAGCGGAAAATATTCGCCATGATCCCATTGTTATTCTGGATGATCATAGTGACCTACGCCGAACAACTCAATGCTGCTAAACACGATATGTGGCCAGAGGATGATATTCACGAGTATGTGTTACAAGATTTTGTCTTTACTTGGCATCAGAAAATTTTTCGGGTAGCGAAAATATCGGGTGAGGTCCTCCTTGCCTCGGCTGCCGGTCAGCCAATAGTTGCTCCAGTGAAGGTAAGAGAGAATGCGAACTTTAATAAAGTCACCGTCCTCTTTAGCCCGAACTTTACCATAAGATCAGATATTGTCGGTGACATTACATTATCAAGTGTCACAGAAAATACGGTGACATTTGAGTTATCATTGCATAACTTCTGTCGGACAAGCATGATGATGACTTTTGAAGTCATCCATAGCAATGCCCTCGAACTCAAAGTGGCATATCGTGGTCATTCAAATCCTAACATGCCTTTTGATAGTGCTTGCGAACATCTAGCCTTTACCATGGCTAAAGAACCGGATGAATATTTAATGGGGCTCGGCACCCAATACACTCACCTTCGTCTTCAAGACCGCATTTATACCACCATATCCCAGGAACAGGGTCATGGTCGTGGTTTACAGCCTCTCACCTGGATCTCCAATCGACTGGGTAAAGGCACTGGTGGCGATGAAACTACCTCCTACCATTATGTGCCTCATATTATTTCACGGAACAACAGAAGCCTATGGCTTTATGGCTATCACTATGCCCATTTTGATCTCAGACAACGAGATAAAATCATCGTCATCACTTCACAACCTTCCCTCCATTTACGACTCAATTCAGGATCATCGATAGGAGATCTACTGAGAGAATTTGCCCAAGCCTTTGGCACAACAAAACCTCTGCCAAATTGGGTTCATCGTGGAGCGATGCTTGGTATCCAAGGGGGTGAAGACCGGGTTCGAGAGACTGTGAAACGTCTGAGAGCCCTTAACGCCGAGCTGTCAAGTGTTTGGATCCAAGACTGGATTGGTACATTCCAAACATTTCTTGGTCAAAGACTCTTATGGAACTGGCAACTCGATAAAAAATTTTACCCTCGTTGGCAGCAACTAGTCCAAGACTTAAAAGACGACCAAATAGCTGTGATCAGCTATTTTAATCCTCGACTTGTTCATAGGAAATGTGAAGGGTCATGTCGCTTAGATATCGCAAAAAACAAAGGCTATTTGGTGAAAGATCGCCATGGCCTTCCTATTTTAATCGGTAATGGTGGCTTTAATTTTGCTAAATTGGATCTGTTCTCAGTACCAGCACGCCAGTGGTTTGGCGCTCTCATGCACCAACATGCTCAGGATTCTCCAGTCAAAGGTTGGATGGCCGACTTTTCTGAAGCTCTGCCCTATCATGCTCGTATGGCTGATGGCCGTAACGGCCAAGAAGCCCACAATGCTTATATTTATGAATGGGCAAAGCTCAACGGTGAAGTTATTGATCACATCGATGATGGTTTTGTCTTTATGCGGGGCGGCACCCTGGGTTCCCACAAGTATGTCCATGCTTTTTGGTTGGGTGACCAACTAACGACCTGGGATCGTTATGATGGACTCCATTCCACAATTATCGGTCTTATTTCAAGTGGCTTATCTGGAGCTCTCGTGAATCATTCTGACATCGGTGGTTTAACGAGTATCCATATTCCACTTGTGGCCAATATTGTGAGGGATAAAGAGCTATTTTTGCGTTGGATGCAACTCAATGCCTTTACCCCAATCTTTAGGAGCCACGAAGGACTGAAGCCATGGCTTTTACACCAATTTGACTCTGATCTAGAAACACTCCACCAATTTGTGCGTTACTCAAGAATCTTTGCCTATTTATTTCCTTACCGCAAGAAACTGGTCCGTGAAAGCCAAGAAGAAGGATTTCCCCTGGTCCGAGGCATGTTTTTCGCGCACCCTCAATTCAAAGAGTCTTGGCATGTCGATGACCAGTTTATGCTTGGCGATGAACTCATTGTTGCTCCTGTCATTCATCCTGGCACAGTTTCACGAGAGGTTTTTTTACCTCCTGGATGTTGGGTGGAAGTTTTTTCTGGACAAATTTATAATCTATCGACTGCCACCAGATTAACCGTTGAAGTAACCCCTCATAACATTCCCGTATTTGCTCTGTATAACTCTGAAAGCCATGATCTACTCGAAGAAATTCTTAATACCGTCGGTCGTTAACTCTCACTGAAACAGAATGTGATGCGAAAACTCTTCACAAGAAAAGAAACTTCAAAAGCACGGTGAATTTCTTGCACCAATTCTGGAAGTTTACGAGGAATGCATCGCCGTGTATGGATTTTTAAAACAACAAGCAAGGCGCTTTGCGCTCTTCATGGAAGATAGTTTCAGTAGCGCTATCTATCTATAGGTGCTTTTTCCCCCAAGGATATAAAGAAATACTGCTAGAAACATGCAAGTACTTTGGACAAACAAAGTGATAATTCCTCACTGTTTGCCTTGAGAACTTTTGATTTCCTGAATTATTTTGGTAACTTCGTTTGTCGTTAAACCAGTAGCCTGACAAATAAAAGGTATCTCTGCACCAAGAGATAACATATTTTGGATAAACTCTCGTCGTTCTATAGCTCTACCTTCTGCTTTACCCTCTGCTTTACCTTCTGCTTGAGCATCTCTGATCCACCACTTCATATCATATTTCTGCCGCCAAATGGCGTGTTCGATCTCTTGAGAAGTTAGACCATCACGATAAGCTGTACTAGTATCTTCTACCATCTCTACACCTTATATGTCATAGCTCC
>JAPOQT010000253.1 GCA_026710525.1 Pseudomonadota bacterium | reverse complement strand
TGCTTGTGTTGAGCTCACAGGTGGTCAAGCAACATTTCCTGCTATTACTGCCGGAGAATATTTACAGCAACGTCTTGCCGAAATCGGGCTGTTATCATGACCGTGAACTATGAAAAATGGCATGGATCATCGAATTACTTTTTAGTGATCAAAGATCCTCAGTTGACCAAAGAGCACCAAAGTCTTGCCGGTCTCCCAGTGATTACCCAAAAGCTCATATCTAGTACTTCTCAGTTATTAGATGATTCTGTGGATGGCATCCTGATCCTTGGTCATCATTATCGTGAGTTTGATGGTTCTCTGTGGCCTCTTGTGATTATTAATCGTGATGGCACACTGGCTAAAAATTGTGGTAACGGCTTACGAGTGGCGAGTATGTATGCCTGGCTTCGTGATCATAGGGCAAATCAGTCTTTTGACTCCATAAGTCCTGCTAAGTTAAGATTCCAGGTCTTTCGTTCTGAGACCTTTGACTCTGAGGTGATCACAGCACCAAAGGCGCCTGGATCCATAACCGGTTGGGTAAGAACAGTTATGAGATTTCGAAAGAAAGACTGTACTGACTTACCTCGATCCGCCATCGAGATTATTCAGGAAATCCAGGATTTTTTAACTCGTAAATCTTGGTATCAGAGTCGTGATACCCTTGGCTGTTATTTTGTTGGCAATGATCATTTGGTGTGGTCCTTAGCTGATGGTAATTCAGACAGTAGGGAGCTTCTAGAAAACAAGGATCAAGTCCTCCGCACCATTTATCAAGAACTTGTCCGAATACTTGATGGTGATTATCTTAATATTCATTTAATTATCCCCTCTGAGTTGTCGGATCATGATCAAGCTATTGCCCAAGAATTAGGGGTATTAGCAAATAACTACCAAGCTCAACAAAAGAGATCATGCTGGAATATGATGACTTGGGAACGAGGTGTGGGGCCGACCTTTTCTTGCGGTACAGGAGCTATTGCATCGGCTTTGTGTTTAACTGATCGAGGGTGTTCTGCTGCTGACTTGCCATCAAATCCTATTGCCATGCGCACGGGTAAAGATATTCTCTGGGTTCACATTGATTACCCTAGCTCTACCGATAGCTGTACCAGTTACACTGCTAGGTTACTAGGCCCAGTAGAATACGTAACTGCTGGCGATCTAACCCTTTAAGAACCAAGTAAAACAGAGTGCCTATTAGTAAACATACGGTAGCCCACTTGACCACGACATGTTACTACTAATCAACATGTTATTAACCTGGGTAGTCATGTCACTTAGCAGAGTATATCAACCAGGTTGCCCTCTCCCTGAATTCTAGCTGACGGCTGTCTGTTGTTGAGTGTAAAGGCAGATTTTGCGATTAAACTGCTAGACAACAGCCGTCAAAATAATTGGGTCGTTATTTATTATATTTTATAGTAAAATCTACGCCGTGATTTTCGTGAATCCTAGTAAAAAGGACCGTTTGATTTTTTTATTTTTTGATAAGTCATAGACTGTTAAGTGGGGTGACTGCCCGTTCTATCTAATATTAATGACAGGAGCTATTGTATGGCAGATAATGAAGACTACATAAGTAACATCAAGATTTTCGTTCTACTAGCTCACGTGTTAGTTTTGGCTGCATGTGGTATGACGGTTGATGAATACCAGCTATCGACAAATTTTAGCAAAGAAAATCTTGGCACTGAGCTCAGTGATAAATCCCAGCAAGACGATAGTATCACCGACAATATGCCAAGAGATCAGTGGTTAACATACCGATCGGAGCTGGTTCACATAGCGAAAAATACTGGCTGGTCTGTGGGTGTTATTTCATTTGGTA
Source organism: Pseudomonadota bacterium (assembly GCA_026710525.1). GTDB lineage: Bacteria > Bdellovibrionota_B > Oligoflexia > Oligoflexales > Bin106 > Bin106. The sequence continues at coordinate 6,482 of JAPOQT010000253.1, read as the reverse complement.
CGGGTACTGCTCTCAACGTTATAGCTCATATGGATCAACAAAAGTTAAGAAGAAGTATTGCTCAAAAAGCACTCCTTGAGCGTGATTTACCGGTAAAAACTCCAGAGCCTATTCATTTTTCTTTGTCTCCTGGACAAGTTAAGCCCCATATTTATAGTGATGAGCTGGCACAGTTTCTCGCTGAAAAATTTGATTTTTCTATCGATACTTTTGTGAAGCATCCATTTAGGGAGCTCGATAGAGTTGGCTATTCTTGGAGTGATCTTCTCAGAGCTTTCCTGGCAGAGCAAACAGATCCAGAAAAGGCTATGGGACTCGTGGTGGCACCAAAGTATCGCGCAAGATTCCTTATTTTCCAAAATGCCTCTCATCACCCTATTCCTCGGGATTATACTTGGCTGTCAGGTGAATATATTGATGTTCTAGCGAGAACACTCCAGGTGGATTTGCTTGTGTTTACGAGATCTCAAGGCTTAGCACGTAAACACCTTCATTTGCTCACCATATCCCAGTCACATGAATGGACGGGACTTACCCTTAAAAAAGCTTTTATGCCCCATTCTCATCTAGTCAAAGGATTGTATGTTGTTGCTGGTGTTTTTGGGGCACTATTTATCTCTGATACTCTTTGGCAACAGTATTTTAGTGTTAATAGGGTGTTAAGTGAGTGAATAGGGTAGTCTCAACCGAGAGGTGATCTCACTGGCGATTCATCTGATTTCATATTAACAGTGACTATCGTGATCGTTTGTGATACACTTATCCTAATTATTTTTTTGACGAGGGGTTTGCTCGTCTATTTTTTATTGCCCAGTTAATGATGACACTTTTTCTTGTATGTTTTTATTGACTTGAATATTATTAAGGCATACGGATAATGAGCTAGTGATTGATTTGATTTAGGTATGAATCTGATATTGGTGAACATCCAGGTTGGCTATAGTTTATGAGTCATAGAGCTCTCTATTTTGTAGTTATTGAGGCTTTGCTTGTTTGTTTGTTAAGCTCTCAGGTATATGGCTGGTGGATGTGGACACCTGGGGATACGGTGGATGACTCTACCCAAAATGGTCTTGTAGCTGGCTATGAGCCTAATCAACCGATACCATTTAGTCATAAGGTTCATGCTGGCGACCGTCAGATCGCTTGCGAATACTGTCATAATGGCGCTAGACGATCAGCTTCGGCTGTTATTCCTTCGACAGAACTTTGTATGGGCTGTCATAAGGTGGTGGCTGTTGATAAAGAACCTATTAAATGGCTCACGGAAAAATATAACAAAAAAGAACCTATTGCTTGGGTGAGGGTTCATGATCTTCCCCATCACGTCCGGTTTACTCACCAAATGCATGTGATTGCAGGTGTGAGTTGTGAAAGTTGTCACGGACCGGTAAAAACAATGGCTAAAGTCGGACAGTGGGCACCACTACAGATGGGCTGGTGTATTGGTTGTCATAAGGAAAATAATGCGTCGATTAGTTGTCAAACATGCCATTATTGAGATGAATTGAGATATGTTTTGGACTCCTAGATGACTTGGGCGAGTATGAGTTTTCATTCAAGAAAGGGGACTCAATGATGGATCTTATTAAGATAGTTAAAGGTTTTAATGAAAGAAAGTAAGACTGATATCCAGAGTGACTCATCAAATACTCGGTTAGTTACTGAAGAAGTTTTTATTGGTGAGGATATGCCTTTCGAGGCACCAGCTAAAAGTATGGTGGCTGGTTCTTATTACGCTGCTGTTGAAGAAGTGATGCCAGAGCTAACCGTCGATGATGACGTGTTAGGTGAATCCAGTGGTTCATCAGAGACATCCTTTGCTCTTGACCGTCGAGAATTTATGAAGCTGTTTTCTATGTCAGCGCTGGTGGGTGCTAGTGCCTGCATACCGAGACCAGTGGAACATATTATTCCGACGACAAAACAACCTGTTGATCATGTTCCTGGAATCGCTAAGAAATATGCCACCACATGTGGCGAGTGCTCTGCTGGCTGTGGTGTGGAAGTTAAAACGAAAGATGGTCGTCCCATAAAACTCGAGGGTTGGAAAAAACACCCAGTGAATACGGGAGCATTGTGTGCTGTAGGTCAGGCATCAATTCAGGGCTTATACCATCCTGAAAGACCGAAGCATCCGATGATGAAGTCTAGTGGTCGTTGGCTAAGTACTTCCTGGGATGATGCCCTTGAGCGGATTGGCCTCGCCCTGAAAACCACGTCGCAAGTGGCCATATTTACGGGGGCTTTATCTCCTCATAACCGTGAATTTTATCTCGATTTTCTTAAGAAGATGGGAGCATCGTCGGCTGATCTTTATCGTTGGGAACCAAATAACCTCCAGAGTGCTGTGGCAAAAGCTCACCAACTCGCTTGGCAAGTTGATGGCGTGCCAAGGGTGCAACTCAGTAAAGCTCGTTTTGTTGTCGGGGTGAGTAGTGACTTTTTAACCACTGGTGTTTCCCCTGTTTATCAAGGTCGTGGCTTTAGCGAGGGATTGAGTTATCAGGTATCAGGTAACAAAGGTAAGTTTATTCAGTTTGAGTCCGCCTTAACCATTACAGGATCTAAGGCAGATAAACGTTTTACTATTCCAGTGGCATCAGAATTAGCCCTGGTGATCCTTCTCCTAGAATCCTTAGCAAACAAGGTTGTTCAACAAGGTAAAATAACCCAACAAGATCCTGATTTTTTGTTAGCTCAAAAGATAATCTCATCAGCAAAAGAAAACTTAGATAGTTATAAAACCATGTTCACCCAAGAGCAACTAAAAGCTCTAGGTCAGGTTAGCGATGAACTGTTAATGAAGCCATCATGTATTCTTAGTGGTGGAGTAGAGGCTAATTATCACACGGCCACCCAATTACAGCTAGCGACCCTGTTGTGTAATAAATTATGTGGTGCGTATCAGGAAAAAATCCTTTGTTTTGATGAAGGATGGCATCCGAGTTCGGTGGGAGATGGTGATATTTTGCGCTTTAAAGAGCAAGCAAGCAAATACGATGTCATCTTCTTTATTAACGCTGATCCTATTCGTTCTTTACCAGAATCATGGGGTATGTCCGAGTTGTTAACATCCGTGGAGACGGTGGTATCGATCCAAAATAGACCTTGTCCTATTGATTATTATGCGAAATTTCAATTACCAAGTCATCACTATCTTGAGTCGTGGGGTGATAACGAAGCATTAGCTGGTCTTTTGAGTATTCGACAACCGACTGTTCGTCCACTTTACGCTACAAGACAACCTGAAGATATGTTGTTGTGGGTAGCTAGTTTTCGGGGTGCATCACTTGGCTATAAGGACTACCGTGCTTATTTGCAAAAAAAATGGCAAAATAAGTATCAATCCTTCCTCAAAAATGTCTCCTTTGACGTTTTTATTAAGTCAGTGCTGAGATGGGGTTGGGTTGGTAAGTTAGCTAAGAGAAGATTAGCCAATAATCTCCAGGATTTCAGCGATGTCATATCACTACCTAGTTATCAGCCACCAGCAACAGGCTCATTAAAGCTCATCGCTCCTTACAGCTATCGTTTAGGAGATAGTCGGTTTAGCTATTTACCTATTTTACAAGAAATTGGTGACTCTATGAGTACCATTGCTTGGGATAGTTTTGCTGCTATTAATCCTCACACCTGTCGCAAGTTTGGGGTTAAGCGTAACGATGTCATTAGGATCACCTTAAAACAATCATCTCAGGGTACTAGTGTATCTCGAGAAGTGGCTGTGTTTCCGATGCCAGGAGTTGCTCGAGATGCTATTGTCATTCCCCAGGGTGGTGGTGTGAATGATGAGCGTAATACGATTGCCCATAACCTTGGGATTAACCCCCTTGATGTGGTGGGTTATGGCCTTGATCCCTTATCGAAGGAACCGGTGACGGCTGGTGATGAAGTCACGGTTACTCTCACCGCTGACAAATACCGTCTTGCTGCCATGCAAAAACATAATGACATTGCTAACCGTCTGGATGTCTTTCGAAAAGTTGGCATGACAAAACTCGAGGGTAAAATAAAAAAACGTAAAGCTGCTGGTCAGGTGAAAGACCTTGATGATGTGCCTGATCTCTATCCATCATTAGATAAGCCTGAAACATATATGCATCAGCATAAAAACGAACAGAAACAATCAAAAATCACTGGTCAAACCAGGGAACCATCGACAATTGATTACCGATGGTCCATGAGTGTTGATCTTGGCAAATGTACTGGTTGTGGCGCTTGTATGGTGGCGTGCTCCCTGGAAAACAATGTTCCCCAGGTTGGGCGAGAACAAATGAATCTTGGTCGTGAAATGTTCTGGATTCGTTTAGATCGCTACTTTGATGGTGACGTCGATGAGCCAGGTGTATCATTTCAGCCTGTTATGTGTCAGCAATGTAATCATGCACCGTGTGAAGCTGTGTGCCCAGTGTTTGCCACAACCCATGATCCTGAAGGGATCAACACCATGACTTATAACCGTTGTGTGGGAACACGGTACTGCGCTAACGCTTGTCCTTACAAGGTCCGTCGCTTTAACTGGTGGACCCATAAATTTGGTGAAATGGGGCGCAAACCTCGCGATCGTACTCCTCGCGCCTTAAATCCTGATGTCACCGTGCGAACCAGAGGAGTGATGGAAAAATGTAATTTTTGTGCCTCTCGTTTGGCTGCAGCAAAACATCATGCTAAAGCCAGAGCTCATGATTTAGGATTACCGAAAACCATAGCCAAAAATGTGCAAACAGCCTGTGAGCAAACCTGTCCGACATCGGCCATTACCTTTGGTAATCTCAAAGAACCAACATCTAAAGTAACAAGGTTGCGACGTGATGAAAGGGCTTATCTCATGCTTGGTGGTGATCCTGATCATGGCCACTATGGAATTAAGACTTTACCGAATGTTTTTTATCTCGCTGAAGTTGTGGATGATGAATTTGATACGACGTCTAACCATCACTAACGGCAAATATGGACCAATAACTAGTAAATGATTGAATCTTTATGGATGCTCATGTGACTTCTGATACCAGTTTAACTGTGGGATCGCCCTCAAGTCCGAATACTCAGGGATGGCAAAAAACCATGAGAGATGTTAATCCCACTGTTCTTCGGGGTGTTCTTGCGTCTCCTCATAAGTCGTTTTATTTCGCTTTAGCCGTGTCCGCAGCTCTCGCTCTCATGGGAGGTGTAGCCTGGGTATTACAAATTGTTTATGGCATGGGAATGAGTGGTCTTAACTCCCCTGTTTATTGGGGCGTGTATATTACCAACTTTGTTTTCTGGGTGGGTATTGGTCACGCAGGCACTCTGATTTCAGCTATACTCTTTCTTTTTCGGGCTAAATGGCGGAACTCGATTAACCGTTCTGCTGAAGCCATGACCGTGTTTGCTGTGATGACAGCCGGATTATTTCCTCTAATTCATGTCGGTCGAGTGTATGTTGCAGCCTACTGGATGGCTCCGCTGCCAAACACGAATAATCTTTGGGTAAATTTTCGATCACCTTTGATTTGGGATGTGGTCGCCATCAGTACTTACCTGACGGTATCCTTGCTCTTTTGGTATATGGGCCTAGTTCCAGATCTGGCATCTCTTCGCGACCGAACCAAAGGGTTGCGGCGATTTGTGTATGGGGTGTTATCATTTGGTTGGACCGGCAGTGTTAAACAATGGCATCACTATGAAGCAGGTTATGCTCTCCTTGCTGCCTTAGCCACTCCCCTCGTTATTTCGGTCCACTCAATTGTGTCATGGGATTTTGCGATGTCAGTGCAGCCAGGCTGGCATACAACCATTTTTCCGCCTTATTTTGTTGCCGGCGCTATTCTTTCAGGTTGTGCTATGGTGTATACCCTGGTAGTGCCTGTGCGTGCCATGTTTGGTCTTGAAGACCTCATTAAAAAAGAGCATCTTGAAGCGTGTCTCAAACTTACTCTCCTCACATCATCTATTGTTGGCTATGCCTATGGGATAGAATTTTTTGTCGCTTGGTATTCAGGTTCATTTTACGAATGGTCTATTTTCAAATTACGTGCTTTTGGGCCTTATTCTTTTTATTTTTGGGTGATGGTTTTTTGTAACTGTATTTTCCCACTCCTATTCTGGTCTAAAAAGGTCAGAAACACCATTTGGTTAAGTATGGTGATTTGTGTCCTCATTAACGTTGGCATGTGGTTTGAAAGATATAATATTATCGTCTCTTCCTTGGTTGAAGATTTCGTTCCTGGTTCTTGGGGACATTATGAACCATCACTGATTGAAATTGCCATTACATTAGGTTCATTTGGCTGGTTCTTTATGTGGTTTCTTATTTTTGTCAAGTTTTTTCCTTTTATCTCAATGAGTGAGTTGAAGTTAGTAATGCCGAAACTGAATCGGAGAGATCATCAAAAAAGTCCGTCCAGTTAGATCCATAAGTTATTCGGAGATTATTGAAAAATATGGCTCGTTACAAAAAAGGGATTTTAGCGTTATTTTCCTATGAGTCTTCTTTTTCT
>JAPOQT010000252.1 GCA_026710525.1 Pseudomonadota bacterium | reverse complement strand
GGCAAATCTGAAAAAAGTGTCCCAGAAGTAGCGAGGCACATTATCATAACAATTGATGATAATTTATTCAATACTTTTTTTAAATATTTATTTCTACCAGCTAACTATCAATTTAACTAAGAATATCTTGAGGAGCAGCTCTCACTGTTTCCATAGCGTTACTATACCTGTTAATAACCCTATGTTCTCCATGGATCAAAGCAAGAAAACAAAAAAGACACCGAAAATACTAATGGTCAGCATCATATCATTAGAGAATCTCTTGTTAATATGAATTCAAAATAAAAATATATAAATAAATTTTATAAGATAAATAACTTATCCGATAACTCAGGATGTCTTAGATAATCACACTTTCTCACCACACCAACTAGGATGGCTTTCGTGTATCTTGATCAAGCATTTACCTTAGCTTTTCGCGGCAAAGCATCGGACATTCTTATTAAAGTAGGACTACCTATTAAATTTCGTTACCTTGGCCAGATTGTTACCCTTAAGGGCAGCAAAATCGTCACTGAAAAAATGATTGATGATTGGGTGGAAGTTACTATGCCAGATTTTTTAAAACCAGTCTATGAAGAAAAAGGTGACGTCGATTTTGCTTTTCAAGATAAAGCGGGCATAAGATTTCGGGTGAATATTTTTCGCCAAAACAGTGTCCAAGGATTTGTTGCTCGAGTGTTGCAAAATTATATTCGCTCTGTTGAAGAATTACAGTTGCCTAGCGTTCTAAATACGATTCCTCAATTTAAAGGTGGCCTGATTTTTGTTACAGGCACCACTGGCTCAGGTAAATCAACCACCTTAGCAGCTATCGTCCAAAAAATGAACACGGATTATCCATTTCATGTTATGACAATTGAAGATCCGATTGAGTACGTTTATGAAGATGAAAAAAGTATCATTAATCAGAGAGAAGTCGGAGTGGATACCAAATCCTTTACCCAAGGATTAAGAGGAGCACTGCGCCAAAACCCCGATGTGATTGTGCTTGGTGAGCTACGTGATCGAGAAGCGGCTTATGAAGCACTCAAAGCATCGGAAACCGGTATTTTAGTGATGACCACTCTCCATACTTGTAATGCCGTAGAATCACTGAACCGTTTTCTATCCTTCTTTCCGACCTCAGACCGTGAAATCTTAGCTGACTTTCTCTCACGAAATATTCGGATGTGTATTTCCCAAAGGCTACTCCCTACTGCAGACCGCAAATCCATGATTGTTGCTTCAGAAATCATGGTGGCTAATCAAAGAGTAAAAGAAATTATTAAAGAAAATCAAAGTTTTCAAGAAATCTACGACGTCATCGAAGCAAGCAATGAGAGTTATCGTATGCATAGTTTTGATCAATCCTTGATTTATCTCCTCAAAAAAGGGTATATTACTGAGCAACATGCTGTCGCCCATGCCACATCACCCACCAATCTTCAGGTGATGCTAAGTGGTGTTGGGTAACTAAGATAAACTGATAGCACTTTGTTGTATTGATCCTATATTAACAGCTGCGCCCTTGACATGATGACCCTATTTACGCCATGATAGTCCCACTGGTTATATCCCTCGTTGATCATGACCACACGATAACTGATTCTTTACATTTAATATCTAGGCTACGTCATTGACTCAAAAGCAATACCAAACATATTCTGACGCTACTCAGGAACAATCACCACATCCGCTTCATCTTTATTATGATGATGGCAGCCTTTACCTAGAGCAAAAACAGCTGGATCATTCTCCCACCCAAGCTTTGATGGCTAAGCAGAAAAAAGCGTGGCATTTGGGTTGGCCAGTTGAGTGGCATAAAACATTAGAAAACCGGTTTAAGTCTCATCAGTCCTATCAGGACCATGGCCACTTACTACAATTAAGTGGCCACCTGTATTTTTTTCTGATCCTGCTGATGAAAGAGTTAGGTTTTGTTGAAGCTGATGAGCAAAGTAGGGGAGATAAACGACCTTGCCTTTATTATGATCATGCACGTACCTACTTGCGGCAAAAATTTATTTGGCAAAAATCACTCACCCCAAGAGTTCATCAACAACACGCTTTTGATGCTTGGCTGAAAGCAAAAGGACGTGGCTGCGTTGTCCTGCCAACGGGCTCTGGTAAAACCGTGCTAGCTTGCATGATTATGAGTTATACGGCACGCTCAGTAATGATCGTGGTGCCAACCATTGATTTAGTAGAGCAGTGGCGTGGCGTAATCACCGAGCACTTTGGCCTTCAAGTGGCTGTTTGGGGTGGTGGTGAGAAACAGATCGCTGAAATTACGGTGATTACCTATGATTCAGCAATCTAT
>JAPOQT010000251.1 GCA_026710525.1 Pseudomonadota bacterium | reverse complement strand
TGTTGCCACTGGATTTCATGCCATCGAGTTCTTATTGTGGGGGCAAGATTTAGCTGGCTATAACTATGGCGCCGGTAATCGTTCTTATCAGGATTATCTCGTTTCTTCATGTGCGGTCGGTCATTGTCAAAAAAGAAGGGATTACCTATTAGCTGTTACGAATCTCCTGGTTTCGGACCTGGAAGAAATGGCAGGCCTTTTTGAGGCAAAAAACGGTCAAGTGGTCAAGCGTTGGCAAAAAACACGTAAAGATCAAGTATTAGAACAAATCATCTCTGGTTTAGCGTCATTTACTTATGGCGAGTTAGCAGGAGAACGGATGCAGCTCGGCTTGTTACTCGGTGACCCTGAAGAAGAGCATGATTGTTTTTCTGATCTCACCCATCTCTCCCATTATTTTAATGTTGTTGGTATACAAAATATTTACCAAGGATCTTACTCAAATTTTCATAATCAAATAATGGCAGGGTCATCTTTGAGTGATTTTGTGAGTCTGATTAACCATGATCTCAATCAAAAATTATCTCGTGCCATTAAAAAATCAAAACAGAAGGTTCAACTCCTGTATGACCGGGCAGAAGGTTTGCGTCCTAAAGGGTCTTCGCCCATGAGTTACGATATGATGCTCAATCCTAAAAACAAGGAAGGACGAGAATTGGTTTTGGGTGTGGTGAATGCCCTTAAAGGGCAAACAGATCTTCTGGTTATTTTAAGTAAGCAACTTGGTTTGCAAAAGCTTGTATATGAAGGTTCAGATTCACTTGACTATCCTAGTAAAGTTTTGACTAGCCATCACACCGACTCTACGCTGCCATCTCATCAGGATAAGTCAAAATAATTATCTATGAACAAACAGTTGTCCATTATTCTGATTTTCCTCGTATCTTTGGTTGTCTCAAGTCAATCAGTGGTCACAAATAAAACAAAACAACCTGTGGCTAAACAAGAGTTGGATATATATTCGGCGGGTGATACTACCTACCTTGGTCATGAGAGCAAAAACTCGTTTTCTCACCCGTCACAAAATATGCCAATGACAAAGAGGGCAGAGTTTCTGATGGGCGATTCTCTTTTTCACCGCGCATGGGTTTCGTCACCATCATCAGTCACCGCTTCTGATGGTCTTGGGCCAATGTTTAGTGCTCGAGCCTGTAGTTCGTGTCATGTTAAGGATGGCAGGGGGCACCTACCAATGACAGGCGACACCACGACTCGTTCTGTGATTGTCAAACTATCTCAACGGATTTCGGCTGACATTCTAACCAAAAGTCATAAAGAGAAAAAGCTGGCTGTTGTTGCTCCGGAGCCAACTTATGGTTGGCAGTTTCATGACCGCAGTCACCCAGGTGTGCCTTCTGAAGGTCATTTTGAGATCGTTTTTGATCATAAGATGATCTCAGGCTCGGCCAAGAAGCTTAAGCGGCCTAGGGCTGTATTTCGTGATCTGAATTATGGCCCTATGGTCCCCGATGTGACCGTCTCCCTTAGGGTGGCGCCACCCATGATTGGTTTGGGTTTAATAGAGGCCATTAGTGTTGATGAGATAGCTCTTAGAGATGATCCTCATGACCTTGATGGTGATGGGATTTCCGGGCGCATGTCTTTATTATCGCCTCATAATTATCATAAAGAGATAATCATAGGCCGTTTTGGTTGGAAGGCTAGTCAGCCATCCCTTAGTCGTCAGAATCTCACCGCCTTTTTTATGGATATGTCGATGACATCGGTTCTCCACAAGCCCTCTGCCGGTGATTGTACACACAAACAAACCGCTTGCATCAGTCGGGCTCAGGCTGCTGTCAAAGATTCAGTTGCTAGCGATGGCCATGATATTTCAGGAACCATGGCTGATCTTATTTTGTTTTACACCCAGAATCTTGCCCCGCCAAAGCGCTTGATTGCTGCTGATCATTTAGAGCAACAACAGATTCTGGCTGGCGAGAATATTTTTTATGAGATAGGTTGTGAGTCATGCCATCGGGCTCATTATAAAACGAGCAGTAACTATTCATTAAAACACCTGAGCTCTCAAGAGATTTTTCTGTATTCTGACCTACTACTTCATGATATGGGCCCGGGTCTTGATGATGGTTACCATGAGCCTCATGCCTACTCATATGAATGGCGCACACCTCCCCTTTGGGGACTCGGTTATACCAAGCTAATTAATCCAAAAGCTGGCTTTCTTCATGACGGTCGTGCTCAAACCATTGAAGAAGCCATTTTATGGCATGGTGGTGAGGCACAAGCAGCACAAAAATCTTTTACCGAGTTATCGCCAAAAAATCGTGCTAGTTTGATACATTTTCTCGAAAGCTTGTGATCACTAGATCCCTAATATTAAGGAAACATGAATTGGTTAATGGTGGACTTAGGGGCGTGAACAATGTCAGCAGGCGGCCCTTGGTAATTCACTTCACCGCCCGCAGTAGCAGCTCCTGGTCCTATCTCTATGAGCCAATCAGCAGACTTGAGCAGAGCAAGATGGTGTTCAATAAATACAACAGTGTGTCCAGCTTGTTTTAACCTTTGTAACTTAAGGGATAAGTATTCAATATCTGTTTCGGAAAGACCGCCGGTTGGTTCATCAAAGATTAAGAAAAGTTTATCTGCTTTCAGACTGGTGGTGTTAATCAGTAGTTTTAATATTTTCAGTCTTTGGGCTTCACCACCAGAAAACGTCGAGGTGACCTGGCCAAGACTTAAGTATCCTAAACCCAGGTCAATAACTTCTTGAAGTTTGGTGGCAATGGCTGGAGTACGTTTGAAAAAGATCCTGGCTTCTTCTATGGTAAGACCAAGGATTTGATGGATATTTTTACCTTGGTATTCCACAGCAAGTACTTGCTTGTTAAATCGTTGACCACGACAGCTTGGACACAGAATCTCAACGGATCCTAAAAACGAAATATCTTCTATGACGACACCAAGACCTGAGCAGGTTTCACATCGTCCTAGGGAAGAATTAAAGCTAAAATAACTCGGAGTTAGTCCATTGATTTTAGCTGACTCGGTACTAGCAAGTAAGTTTCTTATTGTCGGGAGCACACCCAAGTAAGAGCTAATATTTGAACGAGTAGTTCGCCCCAGAGGTTTTTGTGACATGAGCATAATATTTGTTAACATTGTTTGAATATCACCACCATCACTTAGCGACAGTGATTGGTAGTTGGTGCCAGTGACCTGATGTTTTTGATCAACACCTAGTTTTTGGCATAAGGCTGGGTAAACCGTATGACGAATCAAGGAGGTTTTACCACTTCCAGACACCCCACAAATACCGGTGATCTTCCCTAGGGGGATACGAACATCCACCCCCTTCAGATTATGGGTATGAACACCAGTAAGTTCACAAAAGACGGTTTTGTGATTGAGACGATCTCTCACTGGGTGCTTGGGACTTATTTCCCTTGGATGACTTGACTTTAGGTGCTGGCAACCATGAGGTGGCCCCTGGTAGATGATTTCACCTCCCCTCGTTCCCGCTCCAGGGCCAAGTTGAATCAAATAGTCAGATTTTTGTATAATCCATGGGTCGTGTTCCACAACAATCACCGTATTCCCTTGATCCCTCAGTTGTCTCATAACGAGTAGTAACTTACGGCTGTCATGGGGATGAAGGCCGGCAGTGGGTTCATCCAAGCAGTACAGGGTTTGGGTGAGAGCTCCCCCTAAACACTTAGTTATTCGGATTCTTTGTATTTCACCTCCAGACAGGCTGGGTATTTTTCGTGCTAAGGTGAGATAGTTAAGGCCAATATCACATAGGTAACTTAATTTTTTTTTTATGGTGGTGAAGGCTTCTTGCAAAGCTGCCGGTGGCTGGTGATCTTGAAAATATTCATCCAGCCAATTTCGCAAGGAAGATACTGACATATTTTGAATTTCAGGAAATGTTTTGCCGGCCATAAGGTAATTCAGAGCCGTGTTTTTCAGTCCGGTACCATGAC
>JAPOQT010000250.1 GCA_026710525.1 Pseudomonadota bacterium | reverse complement strand
TTGAGGACTTTGCCGACACTTACAGCCTGGTACAACAAACAAAATTTAGTTTTATTTATGCTTTTGCCTACTCACCAAGAAAAAAGACGCCGGCCATGAGGTTTTCGTCTCAGGTCCCTGAGCCTATTAAAAAACAAAGACTCGCTCAGTTACTTGAGTTACAAAACTCCATCACCCTAGAACATCATAATCAGGAAGTGGGTCAGCTGAGAGAGGTCCTTTTTCTCTATGAATCTAAAAAAGAGCCCCATACTTTTTATGGCAGAACTGAACATTTTCGTCTGGTTAAAGTAGTGAGAAAACCCGAAGATGGCCCGTCTCTTGTTGGTCTATTTGCGACGATTAAAATTTATAAAGCGTCGATGATTTGCCTTGAAGGAACCATCGAAAATATTTTGAGTAAGTGATGATGGTCACTGAACAGGATCACAAACTTTGTCAATTTTCTGCTACATGGTGACTTGAGACAATGGGTTAAGATTATGATAAAGTAGTTCATAATAATACTCCTTATGGTGGATGTTGGGAGTATTCAGTCATACAAGGTTGAGAACTAAGATAAACACTGAGTTAGACGGAGATATTTTTGAGTATTTTTGGTCGCTGGAAAGGTCGCTCTCTCAATGAGTTAAGCGGTAAAAAAATTAAACGTAATATTCTTCCTTATAGCGTGTTAGTAGCCGCTGTGTTTGCCATGACATTTTTTGGGGTATGTGTGCCTGACTATGGCCCCAAAGGTCCAAGGGGGCCAGCTGCCTTTATTCGTCATGAAGTGATTAGCTTCCACGAATTCCGTAGAGAATATGAAAACCAAAGGACACAAGCACAATCCCAGTATGGTGATGAATATGATCCACAAAAAGCAGCTATCGCTCAACAAACACTATCAAGGCTTATTTCGTCCCGCGTTGCCTATATGATTGCTGAAAATATCGGCCTTGGTGCGTCAAAAGCATCGGTTCACGAAAGCATGAGAGACTCCCAATACTTTCATAATGATGAGGGCAAGTTTGATCGGGAGTTATTTCAAAGGATTCTTGATTATCAAGGACTCACTGAAGCCACCCTATTTCATCAATGGGCAAGGGATTTAACCCTGGCTAAAATACAATCTTTAGTGGCAAGTGCCGTGTTTAACCCGGCAACTAAGAAGATCTGGCAAGAAGCAGCCACCACCAGTAAAATTCAATTGGCATTCTTAACTATTAACCCACAAACAGTGAACGTTGAAATCAGGGATGAAGATCTGAAGAAATTTCTCGCAAATAAGGATAACTTTCAACTCATAAAAGATGAATATCAAAATAACATTCATCTGTACCAAAGTGATGCTCAGCGTCGAGCTAAACACATCGTTATCGCTTACCAAGGAGCAAGAAATGCCCTCGGCGTATCTCGTTCCAAAGATGAAGCTAAAAAACTTGCGCGTAATCTCCTTGATCAAGTGTCAAATAAGCCCGATCTTTTTTCTGATTTGGTGCTGAAGTATTCAGATGATCGTACCAGTCAAAATAAGGATGGTGACCTAGGATTTTTTAGTAAAAATCAAATATCAAAAGAAATTTCTGATGTCGCCTTTTCCCTCAAAAAAAATGAATGGGCACCACTCATTGAAACACCGTTCGGCTTTCATATTCTGCAGGTCACAGATTATAAAGAAGCTCGATCCGTGGCCTTTGATGATATTCAGCAGGAGCTAGCAAAAAACCATCTTAAGATCCAGAATCAACGACAATCTTCGGTGAACCTAGCACTGGAGGTGATTCGCGCCCTGGAAGTGGTGAGCCAGCCATCCGATGCCAACCAAGACTTCGTCACAAAGACCACTGATGGTGATAACAACCAAAAGGCTACTGAAGCTCCCTCCTTTACTGAGCTACAAAAAAATCACAAATTATCCTGGCAAAAAAGCACAGAGATATCATTTAATGATACCTCTGTGCCGGAAATAGGTAATATGCCAGCCCTCATGATTGACCTTCTCACGGAAATATCTCGCCACGATGACAAACAAAAAGTTTTAGGAAAAACCTTACCCCGTTACTACGAGGAAGGTGGTATGCTGTATATCGTCAAAATTGTGAAAGTCACACCAGCCACCGTGAATCTTGATCCCAAAGCGGATAAAACACCAGATCAACAAGACCCATTGAGTGCTTTATCACAATATGAGGTACTACAAGCATCCTTCTTTTTTCAGAATCTTATTAACTACTACATCGACCTCTGGAATCGAGAAAAACTCATTAAGAGAAATCCGGATTACTTAAAATTAGATACCCCTGCTAGTTAAAAAATCATACCAGCCACACATTCTTAGTACACGGTGATGGCATATGTTTTAAAACTAGGATTTAAAACTTTACATTCCACGATTATGTTAAGTATACTTGGCAAGTGGGACGCCACCCAAAAAAGGTCACCTTCTACTTTGTTCTTGCCAGCCTACTTGATGTAGAACATTGATTTGGTTACCATCACGTTCATTACCATATGGTTCATTACGTCTGTTTTGAGGTATGATAACTCGGAACCGACATCCTTAAGATCTCTGAAAAGGAATTATCTATGTTATTTAATTGGCTAGCCGGCATGTTTTCCAATGATTTAGCCATTGATTTGGGCACTGCTAATACCCTCGTGTACTTAAAAGGTGAAGGTATTGTGACCAATGAACCCTCAGTGGTTGCCGTGAGAATGGACGCTCGAGGTAGTAAGAGAATTTTAGCTGTTGGTAAAGAAGCGAAAGAAATGCTGGGACGTACACCTGGCTCAATTACAGCCATTCGTCCGATGAAGGATGGTGTGATTGCTGATTTTGAAATCACAGAAGCCATGTTGCGGTATTTTATTGAAAAAGCTCATAACCGCAGAACCATGGTGAAACCGAGAATTATTATCTGTGTACCCTACGGTATTACCGAGGTTGAAAAACGTGCTGTCAAAGAGTCAGCTGAATCAGCTGGTGCCCGTCAAGTTTTTCTGATTGAGGAACCTATGGCAGCTGCCATAGGCGCTGGGCTGCCTATTACTGATCCAAGTGGTTGTATGATCGTTGATATTGGCGGTGGTACGACTGAAGTCGCTGTGATCTCTTTAGCTGGTATTGTTTATTCCCAATCGGTGCGCGTCGGTGGTGACAAAATGGATGAATCCATTGTGAATTATCTGAAACGAAAATACAACCTACTCATTGGTGAACGCACAGCTGAACAAATTAAAATTTCCATTGGCACCGCCTATCCTGAAGATCAGGTGATTACTAAAACAGTGAAAGGGCGTGATTTAGTAGCAGGGGTACCCAGAGCCATTGAAGTCTCCTCAGATGAGGTGAGAGAAGCTATTTTAGAAACCATCAATAGTATTATTGAAACCGTCCGAATTGCCCTTGAAAAAACACCGCCAGAGCTTGCGGCAGATATTGTTGATCGTGGCATTGTGTTAGCAGGTGGTGGTGCTCTGATTAGAAACTTAGATGTTCTCCTCCGTGAACAAACAGGTCTACCTGTGATGATCGCCGAAGATCCGTTATGTTCTGTTGTCCTTGGTTCAGGTAAAACTTTGGATCAAATAGAAATCCTTTCTAGCGTAGCTATGACCTAATGGGTATTCATCAATTCCTTGACCGCAAAAAATGGCTAGCTCTTCTTTCGATGATACTCTTACTGCTGTTTCTGTCTTCTTCTTTTGCACCTTGGTCATCACAAGTAACAGCCATCAGTAGAATCGCTTATCCTTTCCATCTAGTAGAATTACTGTGGTATCAAGGAAGCCAAGGCCTGAGTCGTCTATGGCATCGTTATGTTGATTTAACCCATGTTAGTCAAGAAAATCAACAGCTGCGCCAGGAAATCGCCGAACTCAAATCCCTACTGATCGAACATAGACGACTGAGTGATGAAGTCTTAAGGTTGCAAAAAATTCTTGATTTCAAAGTATCAAGACCACAAATCCTGCATCATGCCCTCGTGATTTCACAAGGTGGCGTAGGTTACTTTGAAGGACTTAAAATCAACCAAGGATCGGCAGGTAATATTGCTGCTGGAATGGCAGTGATTTCAGTGAAAGGCCTGGTCGGCACTGTTATTCGAACTTCACCCTATGAATCATTTGTGCAACCACTCACCAGTGTGAGTGCCCGTACCGACATCCTTGTGGCAAGAACCAGGCTTCGAGGTGTGATCCAAGGCATCGGTGGTGGTAAACTCTTGTGGCAACCTGGTATTCGGGAAGATCTTAAAATCGGTGATTCTCTTATTTCTTCGGGAATCGTCGGAGCCCTACCCAAAGGGTATCCTGTTGCTCGCGTATCAAAGATTACCTATGGTCTTGATCGTGCGTTTCAACAAGTTGAACTTCAGCCAGAACAAGAATTAAATAAGCTGGAATATGTTTTTGTTATCGCAAATCGCGAGGTAAACACCAGCCATCCTTAACCTGGGGCTATT